>SUUD01000020.1 GCA_015062715.1 Olsenella sp.
TGTCCAACGTCATCGTGGGCAAGAAGATCCCCGCCGGCACGGGCCTTCCCGCCTACAACAACGTCAAGCTCACCTACCACGGCACCGTCATCGACAAGGCCACCAGCCCGCTCGAGAAGTCGCTGCCCGAGTGGGCCCCCGACGAGCTCAAGGACATCGAGGAGCAGCTCCCGCAGCAGCTCGACTGGGTCGGCGAGGACTTTGGCGGCGGCATCTACTCCAAGAACGGCCGCACCCTCTCCAACGAGGACGCCAAGCTCTACCTCTTCGACGACCTCGGCGTGTCGCAGCGCTGGACCAACAAGTTCAGCGAGGAGGGCATCGAGACGGTCGGCGACCTCATCGGCAAGACCGAGGACGAGCTCCTGCGCATCGACGGCATCGGCGCGAAGGCCATCGAGGAGCTGCGCACCGGCCTCGAGGCCCGTGGCCTGCTCTACATCCTCGAGCCGGACGACGACGTCGCCGACGACGACGACATCTCCCAGCTCCTCAACATGGTGTTCAGCCCCGACGCGGGCGACGACATCATGCTGGGCACCGCCGCTCCCGCCAAGCACTCCTACGCCGACGACGAGCTCATCGGAGGCACGGACGTCTCCGACGACGGCATCATCAACGAGGACCTTGGCTCGCTGCAGGACCTGCTGTCCCAGGTCGAGCGCAACGAGAGCAGCGACCTGCTCGAGTAGCGCGAACGCCCATCGCAGCGCCTGGGGCGCCCCGGACATGGGTCCGGGGCGCCCTTCTTTTGCATGACGTCACCCTTGCCGACGGCCAACGTGACTCACACGTTACGACCTCGGGACCTCCCGCACATGAGTGATAAAGTGTGTGCATCATGATTCGAGAGGAGACGAGCCCCATGACGTCAGAGCAGCAGAGCCGCCAGGCGGTCGCCAACCGCATCCGCTCCCTCCGCGAGGACAACGACCTCACGATCGAGGACATGGCCATCGCCACCGGCCGCTCCCCCGAGGAGTACGCCGCCCGCGAGAGCGGGGAGATGGACCTCACCTTCACCTTCGTGTACAAGTGCGCCGCCAAGTTCGGCGTCGACGTGGTCGAGCTGCTCACGGGCGAGAGCCCGCGCCTCAAGCACTACTCCATCGTGCGGGCCGACGAGGGCCTGCCGCTCGAGCGCCACTCCGACTTCCACTACCTGCACAAGGCGCCCTACTTCAAGAACCGCTTCGGCGAGCCGTTCCTCGTCGACGTCCCCTACCAGCCCGAGAGCCAGAACGAGCCCATCCACCTCTCCTACCACGAGGGCCAGGAGCTCGACTACGTGCTCAAGGGCCGCCTGCGCTTCCGCTTCGAGGACCACTTCGAGACCGCCGAGGCCGGCGACACCCTCTTCTACGACTCCGGCCGTGGCCATGGCATGATCGCCATCGACGGCGAGGACGCCCAGATCCTGGCCGTGGTCTTCCACGCGAAGGGCGAGGAGATTATCTAGGCATCGCCCGCGGCAAGCGAGCGATGCCCAAATCCGACCTCAGACAGCCAGCGTCCGCGGACGCCGACGGGTACATCTGCGCGCCGCGACGAATCTCCTCCCCTAAGGAAGCCACCAATGAGATACCTGAGCGAGAACTACCTCTCCGAGAGCCGTGACCGCAACGGCGAGGTCGTCCACATGTCCCTGCACTACCCCGAGACCTTCAACTGGGCCTATGACGTGGTCGACGACATCGCGACCACCGAGCCCGACCGCCCTGCCATGGTGTGGTGCAACCCGGAGGGGGAGGAGCACCGCTTCACCTTCGGCGAGATCAAGACCTGGTCCGACAAGTGCGCCAACTTCCTGGTGAGCCAGGGCATCCGCAAGGGCGATGCCGTCCTCGTCATCCTGCGCCGCCACTACCAGTTCTGGATCGTGGCCGTGGCGCTGCACAAGATCGGCGCCCTGCTGGTGCCCGCCACCTTCATGCTGCGCGAGCACGACCTCGAGTACCGCCTGCAGGCGGCGGGCATCAAGGCCGTGGTCTGCACCGACGCCGGTCCCATCGCCGACGTGGTCGACGCGGTCGCGCCCAACTGCCCCGAGCTCGAGAAGAGGATCCTCGTGGCCGCCGGAGGTGCGGGGCTCGCCGTGGGAGGGGAGGACTTCGACCCCGCGTTCCATCGTGCCCTCTCGGGGCCTGAGCACATCTGCGAGCTCACCTGCGACCGCCCCGGCTGGGTGGACTTCAACGCGGGCGTCCGCGCCGCGAGCGACTTCTGGGGCCGCATCCCCACCATCGTGCGCGAGCCCCTCATCATGTACTTCTCGTCCGGCACCTCGGGCAACCCCAAGATGGTCCTGCACGACCACACCTATGCGCTGGCCCACACGATCACGGCCAAGCACTGGCACAACGTGGTGGGTGACAACGGCCTGCACTTCACCATCGCCGACACCGGCTGGGGCAAGGCCGTGTGGGGCAAGTTCTATGGCGCCTGGACCATGGAGTCGTGCGTGCTCACCTACGACTTCGACCGCTTCCACGCCGACGAGATCCTGTCGCTCATCGACCGCTACGGCGTGACCACCCTGTGCTGCCCGCCCACGATGTACCGCCTCATGATGCAGGCTGACATGTCCAAGCACAGCCTGGGTTCGCTCGTCTACAGCACCACGGCTGGCGAGGCGCTCAACCCCGACCTCTACGACTTCTGGAAGCGCACGACCGGCCTCACCATCTTCGAGGGCTTTGGCCAGACCGAGACGCCGCTCACCATCGCCAACCTCAACGGCAGCCACCCCAAGCCCGGCTCGATGGGCAAGATCGTCCCGCTCTACGACATCCGCATCCTGCGTGACGACGGCTCCGAGTGCGAGGACGGCGAGACGGGCGAGATCTGCATCCGCTATGACCCCGAGCACAAGCCCGAGGGCATCATGATGGAGTACTACCGCAACCCCGAGAAGACCGCCGAGGCCATCCACGACGGCTGGTACCACACCGGCGACACCGCCTGGCGCGACGAGGACGACTACCTGTGGTACGTGGGCCGCAACGACGACGTGATCAAGTCGAGCGGCTACCGCATCGGCCCCACCGAGATCGAGAGCGTGCTGCTCCAGCACGAGGCCGTGCGCGAGTGCGCGGTCACCGGCGTGCCCGACCCGGTGCGCGGCAAGGCGGTCAAGGCCACGATCGTGCTCCAGGAGGGCTTCGTGGGAACGCCCGAGCTCACCAAGGAGCTGCAGACCTACGTCAAGCGCGAGACGGCGCCCTACAAGTACCCGCGCATCATCGACTACGTCGACGAGCTGCCCAAGACGGTCAACGGCAAGATTCGCCGCGTCGCGATTCGCCTGGCCGACGAGGCCGCGGCCGCGCACGAGCGCGACAAGCGCGACGGCCTGATCTAGGGTCTGGCGTGTGCCATTGTGCCATTGGGGACAGGCACCAATGGCACAATGCTACATGTATAGCAGTTAGAGGTAATGGGTATCCTCACTCCCACACGAGGGGGGGACACCATGCCACGTATTGCTCGCCAGGTTAGCGCTTCGGGAATCTACCACGTCGTGCAGAGGGGAAACGACAAACAGGTCATCTTTGACGATGACGATGACAGGCGCAGATACCTGGGCCTGCTCAAGGAGACGACGGACAAGTTCGCCGTCCGCCTCATTGCGTGGTGCCTCATGGACAACCACGTTCACCTGCTTGTCGACGACTCGCACGATAGCCTGTCGGATGCCATTCACCGGCTTGCGACGCGATATGCCATGGCCTTCAACGGGCGCTGGGGAAGGACGGGCCATGTCTTTCAGGGGCGTTTTGGCAGCCAGGCTGTCGAAGATGAGGGCTACCTGCTCGAAGCGTTCCGCTATATCCACAACAACCCCGCCTTGGCGGGCATGGCGCCCGCAAATACGTATCCGTGGAGCAGCTACGGGGAGTATGCCTATGGGAGAGGCGTGGCGGGGTTGCTTTGCGACACAAGCCTCCTGTCAGACTCGTTCGGCGACGCCGAGGGCATTGACGCATTCCTCGCGCAGCGCGCTCCCGTCCGCTATTACTACGAAGGCGGCATGTCCCTCAGCGACGAGCAGGCGCGCAGGGTGGCGTCGTACATCCTGGGGGACAAAGACCCTGCCACGCGCAAGCAAATGAAGCCCATCATGAGGCGTCCCTATGTGAGAGCCATGGTGGATGCCGGCATCTCGCTGCGGCAGATTGCCCGAATCACCGGGCTCTCAAGGACGAGCCTCGTGCGCTAGGGAGAGAATTGTGCCATTGGTGCCTGTCCCCAATGGCACAATGGCACCCAATGGCACAATCCCTACGCGGTCTCGATGGCGGCGGCATCCTGCAGGCCGAGCAGCTCGACGGCCTGCTCGCGCATCTTGTACTTCTGGATCTTGCCGGCCTCGTTCATGGGGAAGCCGTCGACGAAGCGCACGTACTGCGGGACCTTCTCCTTGGCGATGCGCGCGCGGCAGAAGTCCTTGACCTCGTCCTCGGTGGCCGTCTCGCCCTCGTTGAGGATGATCTCGGCCAGGACCACCTCGCCGTAGACCTTGTCGGGGACGCCGATGACCTGGACGTCCTTGGTCTTGGGGAAGGTGTAGAGGAAGTCTTCGATCTCCTTGGGGTAGACGTTCTCGCCGCCGCGGATGATCATGTCCTTGACGCGGCCGGTGACGCGGAAGTAGCCGTCGGGCTGGCGCAGCAGGATGTCGCCGGAGTGCAGCCAGCCATCCTCGTCGATCGTGGCCGCGGTGGCCTCGGGCATCTTGTAGTAGCCCTTCATCGTGTTGTAGCCGCGGCTGCAGAACTCGCCCGGCTCGTCGTCGCCCAGCTCGACGCCGGTCTCGGGGTCGATGATCTTGCACTCGACGCCAAAGATGGGCAGGCCGACCGTGGCGACGCGCTGCTCGAGGGAGTCGGTCGTCTTGGACATGGTCGTGGCGGGGGAGGCCTCGGTCTGGCCGTAGGTGATGCAGATGTCGCGCATGTTCATCTTCTCGACGACCTCGCGCATCTTCTCGATGGGGCAGGGGCTGCCCGCCATGATGCCGGTGCGCATGTGGCTGAAGTCGGTCTCCTCGAACTGCGGGTGGGTGTTCATCATGGCGATGAACATCGTGGGCACGCCGTGGAAGCAGGTGATCCTCTCGCGGGTGATGCAGGCGAGGCTCTTGCGCGGGCTGAAGATGGGGATGGGGCTCATCGTGACGCCGTGCGTCATCGAGGCGGTCATGGCCAGCACCATGCCGAAGCAGTGGAACATGGGCACCTGGATCATCATGCGCTCGCAGGTCGAGAGGTCCATGCAGTCGCCGATGGCCTTGCCGTTGTTGACCACGTTGTAGTGGGTGAGCATGACGCCCTTGGGGAAGCCCGTCGTGCCCGAGGTGTACTGCATGTTGCAGACGTCGTGCTTGTCGATGGCGGCGCAGCGGGCGTCGACCTCGGCCTGGAGGTCGGCCGTACCCAGGGCGAGCGCCTCGCCCCAGCTGTAGCAGCCGGTATGCGGGCCGTCGATGGTGACGATGTTCTTGAGGAAGGGCAGCTTCTTGGTGGACCAGGTCCCGGGCGCCGCACCCACGGCCTCGGGGATGAGCTCGTCGATGATGTCGAGGTAGCTGGTGCCCTTGTACTCGTCGATCATGACGAGCGTGTGGGTGTCGGACTGCTTGAGCAGGTACTCGAGCTCGTGGATCTTGTAGCCGGTGTTGACGGTGACCAGCACCGCGCCGATCTTGACCGCGGCCCAGAAGGTGAGGTACCACTGCGGCACGTTCGACGCCCAGATGGCCACCTTGTCGCCCGGCTTGACGCCCATGGCGACGAGCGAGCGGGCGAACTCGTCCACGTCGTCGCGGAACTGGGGGTAGGTGCGGACGTAGTACTCGCCGTTCTCGTCGGGCTCGGTGCTGTAGTGGCTGTCGGGCTCGGTGTAGCGGAACGCGTACTGGTTGGGGTAGAGCGCGCAGATGGTGTCGAGGACCTGCGGGAAGGTCTCGTCGATGAGGTGCTCCTTGGGCCAGGGGTAGGTGCCGTCGCCGTTGAGGGAGCGCTGGAGCTCCCAGCCGGCCACGTCGATGGCGGCGCGGGGCTCGACGTGGCGCTCGGCCTGCTCCTCCTGCTCGACGTGGATCTCGCCGGCGAGGTAGTCGCGCATGTAGTTGACGAACTGCGGGAAGACGATGCCCGGCTCGCCGATGGCGACCTCGGCGGCCCAGCGGCTCACCCACTCGAACGAGAGGTAGCCGTCGTAGCCCGAGGCGACGAGGGCGTCGAGCATCTGGGGGAGGGGCATGTCGCCCTCGCCCATCATGCGGTACTCGATGCGGCCGTCGACCAGCACGGAGTCCTTGACCTGGCAGTAGC
This sequence comes from Olsenella sp., assembly GCA_015062715.1. GTDB lineage: Bacteria > Actinomycetota > Coriobacteriia > Coriobacteriales > Atopobiaceae > SIG37. The sequence goes on from SUUD01000020.1 coordinate 6,336, forward strand.
GCAGGCGATCGCCGAGGTTGGCGATGGAGGTCTCGGGCGACTCGCCGAAGACGCGGTAGGGGTGCTGCAGGTCCCAGAGGGCCGCCACGTTGGGCGACCCCACGGCGTCGAGCACGCGCGCGAGGCGCGCCGTGTCGGCGTAGTCGGCCACGGTCTCGACGAGCAGGGTCACGTCGTAGATCTCGGCCAGGGGAGCAAGTTCCATGAGGATGTCGACGACCGTCTCGTCGTCGACCGCGCCCGTCGGCGCCAGGCCCTTGACGGGCAGCGCCCTCACGTAGCGGCAGCCTAGGTCGCTGGCGAGCTCGATGTAGGCGGTGAGCTCGTTGATGGTGTCGTTGCGGTCGGGGGAGCCGGCGAGCGTGCAGCCAGACGAGAAGCACGAGACCTCGAGGCCGATGTGCTCGAGCTGCTCGCGGGTGCGCTGCCGCTGGCGGGGGAGGAACGGCTGGGCGGTCGGGGCGAAGTCGCGGCCTGCGACGGCGCGGACCTCGATGCCGTCGAAGCCCAGGTCCTTGGCCATGGGATAGATGTCGACCCATGAGTAGGCGGGGCATCCGATGGTTGAGAACGCGAGCTTCATGGTCCCTCCTCGGGGAGTCGTGGCATGGGCATCCGCCCGGTCCGGGATGGCCCCGGAGCGGGTGCTAGGCGTCGTCCTCGTCGAGCTCCTCGTTGACGACGACGCCGTTTCTCTCGTCGACCTTGCGGATCTTCGCGCGGCGGATCTTGCCCGAGAAGGTCTTGGACAGCTGGTCGACGTACTCGATGACGCGGGGGTACTTGTACGGCGCGGTGTTGCGCTTCACGAACTGCTGGAGCTCCTTGGTGAGGTCGTCAGACGCCTCGACGCCAGGCTCGAGCACCACGGTCGCCTTGACGGCGAAGCCGCGCAGCGGGTCGGGGACGCCGGTGACGGCGCACTCGCGCACGGACGGGTGGCGGTTGAGGGCGCTCTCGACCTCGAAGGGGGCGATGCGGTAGCCGCTCGACTTGATGAGGTCGTCGTTGCGGCCACAGTAGTAGAAGTAGCCGTCCTCGTCGGCATAGGCGACATCGCCGGTGTGGTACCAGCCCCCGCGGAACACGTCGGCGGTCTTCTCGGGCGCCTTGTAGTACTCGTAGATGATGCCGGCCGGCTTGGGGCAGCACTGGATGCAGATCTCGCCCTCCTCGCCGGGCTCGCAGACGTTGCCGTCCTCGTCGAGCAGGGCGATGTGTGCGAAGGGCATGGGGCGGCCCATGGAGCCCGCGCGCGGCGTCATGCCGATGACGTTGGCCACGATGACGGGGCTCTCGGTCTGGCCGAAGCCCTCGTAGATGGGCTGGCCGGTGTGCTCGAGCCAGAAGTCGAACTGGTCGGGGGGCAGGGCCTCGCCGGCGGTCGAGAAGCGCTTGATGGACGAGAAGTCGTAGGCGTCCACGTCCTCGTGGCTGAGCATGCGCCACATGGTGGGCGGGCAGCAGAACGTGGTGAGGTGGTAGCGCTCGATGAGGGCGAGGATCTCGTTGCCGTGGAAGCGGTCGAAGTCGTAGACCAGCTGGCAGCCCTCCATGAACCACTGGCCGTAGAACTTGCCCCAGGTGCACTTGGCCCAGCCGGTGTCGGCGATGGTCATGTGGACGCCCTCGGGGTCGATGCCGTGCCACCACTTGGCGGTGACCAGGTGCCCCGCGGGGTAGTCGAAGCCGTGCAGCGCCATCTTGGGCTCGCCCGAGGTGCCGCTGGTGAAGTAGATGAGCATGGGGTCGTCGATGTGGGTCTTGACGCGGCCCACGACGGCGGCGGCACGACGGACGCCGGCGTTGAAGTCGATCCAGCCGGGGCGCGAGCAGGTGGCGGCGAACAGGCCGTCGGGGCCCGACAGGGCGGGGCCGCAGAGCGACTCGTCGTACTGCGTGCCCGTCGAGCTGGGGATGTCGTACTGGGAGCCGTTCATGAGGAAGAGCAGCGGCGACTCGCCCAGGTTGGCGCAGGCGGCGTCGACGACGTCGGTGATGGTGCCCACCGTGGTGGTGATGATGGCCTTGACCTCGGCGGACTTGATGCGGTACTCGACGTCGTGCTCCTTGAGCATGAACGTGGCGGGAATCACGACGGCGCCGATCTTGTGCAGGCCAAGCGCGGTGATCCAGAAGGAGTAGTGGCGGCGCAGGATGACCATGACCTTGTCGCCCTTGCCGATGCCCTGCGAGGCCATGAAGCAGGCGACCTTGTCCGACCAGTGCGCGAGGTCCGAGAAGCGCAGGTCGTGCTCCTCGCCCTCGGGGTTGCGCCAGATCATGGCCATGCGCTCGGGCTCGACGCGGCCGATCTCGTCGATGACGTCGAAGGCGTAGTTGAAGTCGTCGGGTACGTGGATGCGCGAACTCGCCAGGTTGCCCTGGGCGTCGAAGGTCTCCGTGCAGTAACGCCTATGTATGTTGAGCATCTCGTTTCCTCGTTTTGCAAGCAGGTGGTGCGCAGCAACGCGCGGGCAGGCGGGTTTTGGGCGCGGCCGGTAGCGGCAGGCGGCGCCTTACCCTACGAGGACGCCAAGGACGAGAAGGGAGGCCTGAAGTCGAACGTTCGTCATGTCGGGACCCCCCCTCGTGTCATGCGCGCGGAACCGTTCCGCACGGCGCAAGGATTTTTATACCATGCGGGTCCCTCACCTGCGCTTTAGGCATGTGGGGCGTAACAAACACGTCACGCGGGGGATAGGTGCCCACCAAACGTGCATATACCTTCACGGGTGCTTGCATGTCGCGGGGGGTTCGTTGTTGTATATGGAAGCAGAATGCCTCAGGGGATAGGAGGGCTGCCATGCTCCAGGACAACCGCATCACCGTGCTTCTGGGACACGCTGGCACCGGGAAGACCAACGTGGCGCTGCACCTCGCGCGCGAGATGGCACGCGCCGGGCACGCCACCTGCCTGGCCGACCTCGACACCGTGAACCCGTACTTCCGCGCGAGCGACTACCCCGAGCTCCTCGAGCCTGTGGGCGTGCGCCTGGTGGCGCCGGTCTTCGCCCGCACCACGCTCGACACGCCCAGCCTCACGGGCGAGCTCGACGCGGTCATCGGCGAGGTCATCGCCGACCCCCATGCCCGCCTGGTCATCGACGTGGGCGGGGACGACGACGGGGCGACCACCATCGGCCGGTACGCGAGCCGCCTGGCAAACGTCGGCGCCGAGGTCCTCTACGTCGTCTCGGCGATGCGCGTCTTCACGCGGACCGCCCCCGAGGCGGCCGCCCTCCTGCCCGACATCGAGTCCCACGCCCACCTGCGCGCGACGGGCGTCCTCAACGCCACGAACCTCTCGCTCGAGACCACGCCCCAGATCGTCCGCCACGGCCGCGCCTTCGCGGCGGAGTGTGCGGACCTGCTGGGCCTTCCGCTCGTGGCCACGGCCATCCCGCAGGTCGCCGTCGACGCGCTCGGGGAGGGCCAGACGCCCGACGAGGCCTTCGCCCCGGGCGAGCCACGACACGAAGAGTTCACAGTTCTCCCGAAGTACGTGGGCATACCCTGGGAGTAACATGAATCTCCATACGCCGTCGCGCGGGAGGAGGCCCTCGCGGCGCGCCGCATGCGTACAACGTCCTTGAGAGGGGGCTTTGATGGCAAGAATCATCGTGGACGACGTGTTCTGCAAGGGCTGTGGCCTTTGCGTGACCGCCTGTCCCAAGGGGGTCCTCGCGCTCGACGAGGAGCGCATCACCCCGAAGGGGTATCACCCCGCAAAGCTCGTGGACCCCGAGAACTGCATCGGGTGCTCCTCGTGCTACCTCACCTGTCCCGACGTCGCTATTACGGTGGTGATGTGACATGGCAGAGCAGAACGAGCGCGTGCTCATGAAGGGCAACGAGGTCCTGGCCGAGGCGGCCATGCGTGCCGGCTGCCGCTTCTTCTTCGGCTACCCGATCACCCCGCAGACCGAGCTGGCCGCCTACATGGCCAAGAAGCTCCCGCTCATCGGCGGCACCTTCCTGCAGGCCGAGTCCGAGGTCGCGGCCATCAACATGGTCTACGGCGCCGCCGCCGCCGGCGCGCGCGTCATGACCAGCTCCAGCTCGCCCGGTGTCTCGCTCAAGAGCGAGGGCGCCTCCTACATGGCCGGCGCCGACCTTCCCGGCGTCATCGTCAACGTCATGCGCGGCGGCCCCGGCCTGGGCGGCATCCAGCCCTCCCAGTCCGACTACTTCCAGGCCACGCGCGCCCTGGGCCACGGCGACTACTTCATGCCGGTCCTGGCCCCCTCCACGGTCCAGGAGATGGCGAGCCTCATCTACCTTGCCTTCGACCTGGCCGACGAGTACCGCACCCCGGCCATGATCCTGGCCGACGGCATGATCGGCCAGATGATGGAGCCGGTCGAGCTCCCCGAGGAGCGCGACCCCTCGACGCTGCCTGCCAAGCCCTGGGCCACCACGGGCACCCGCATGGAGCGCGAGCACAACGTGGTCAACTCGCTCTACCTCTCGCCCGAGAAGCTCGAGCAGACCAACTTCGAGCGCTTCGAGCGCTACGAGGCCATCAAGGCGAAGGAGCAGCGCCAGGAGCTCATGGACTGCGACGACGCCGAGATCGTGGTCGTCTCGTTCGGCGCCGCCAGCCGCATCGCCCGCACCGCCGTGCGCGACGCCCGCGCCAAGGGCATCAAGGCCGGCCTGCTGCGGCCCATCACCCTGTGGCCCTATCCCGAGAAGGCCATCGACCAGCTGGTCGAGGCCGGCGCCAAGGCGTTCCTCTCGGTCGAGCTCAACATGGGCCAGATGGTCGAGGACGTCCGCCTGGCCGTCGCCGGCCGCGCGCCCGTCTCGTTCTTCGGTCGCACGGGCGGCGTGCTCCCCACGCCCGAGGAGGTGCTCGAGCAGATCGAGAGGCTTGACGCGCAACTGAAGGGAGGCGAGTAGCATGGCGGCCACCATCACCCTGCCCAGCTACCAGGCCGAGCGCATCGGCGCACAGATCGCCGAGGGCGAGACCATCCGCAGCGCCCGCCCGCATGCCCTCACCGACGCCATCACCAACTACTGCCCGGGCTGCACCCACGGCATCGTCAACCGCCTCGTCGCCGAGGTCATCGACGAGCTGGGCATCGAGGGCAAGACCGTGGGCATCGCGCCGGTCGGATGCTCGGTCATGTGCTACGACTTCTTCAACTGCGACATGATCGAGGCCGCGCACGGCCGCGCCCCGGCGGTCGCCACCGGCGTCAAGCGCGTCCACCCCGACAACGTCGTCTTCTCGTACCAGGGCGACGGCGACCTGGCCTCCATCGGCACCGCCGAGACGGTCCACGCCGCCACCCGCGGCGAGAAGATCACGGTCATCTTCATCAACAACGCCATCTACGGCATGACCGGCGGCCAGATGGCCCCCACCTCGCTGCCCAACCAGGTCACCCAGACCTCGCCGTACGGCCGCGACGTCTCGAAGGCCGGCTACCCGGTGCGCATCTGCGAGCTCCTCTCCACGCTGGACGGCGTGGCGTACGTGGAGCGCGTCACCTGCGACTCGACGGCGCACATCCGCGCCGCCAAGAAGGCCATCAAGAAGGCTTTCCAGACCCAGATTGACGGCCTGGGCTACTCGCTGGTCGAGGTCGTCGCCACCTGCCCCACCAACTGGGGCATGACGCCACAGGACGCCTTCGCGTGGCTGCGCGAGAACATGCTTCCGTACTATCCGCTGGGCGTCTACAAGGACGTCGTCGCCGACGGCTTCGCGAGCGCCGCCGAGGCCGCCCTTGAGCGTGCCAAGGACTGCCCCATCGCGCAGCAGGGAAGGGGGGAGTAGCCATGGCGGACCAGACCCGTCCCACCACCACCGAGCTGCTCTGCGTGCTCGCCGGCTTCGGCGGCCAGGGCGTGCTCTTCGCCGGCAAGGTGCTGGCCTACACCGGCCTCATCGACGGGCGCCAGGTTTCCTGGATGCCCTCCTACGGCCCCGAGATGCGCGGCGGCACCGCCAACTGCAACGTGTCGCTCTCGACCGAGCCCATCGGCTCCCCGTTCATCACGCGTCCGACGGCCCTCATCGCCATGAACCAGCCGTCCCTCGAGAAGTTCGGCGCCACCGTGCGCCCCGGCGGCGTCGTGGTCGTCGACACCACGCTGGCCATGAACGCCCAGGACGTCCAGCTCCAGGAGGGCGTGTCCGGCTTCTACTTCCCGGCCACCAAGATGGCCGAGGAGGCTGGCCTCAAGGGCCTCGCCAACATCATCTGCCTGGGCAAGCTCTGGGCGGAGACCGGCTTCTGCGACCGCGAGGTCCTGGACGCCGCCATCGAGAAGTGCGTGCCGCCCAAGAAGCGGCACCTGCTCGAGCCCAACCTGCGCGCCGTGCAGCTGGGCATCGACCTGTAGGGGTCGCGGGTATTTAGAGAGCAGAGATCTCGTGGGGCCCTTCCGCCGTGGCGGGAGGGCCCCTTTGCATTCCCTGGGAATGAGTGTCGCCGGGCGAGCCCCGCGCGGCTGACCGCATGTGTGCATCTCGTGAGTTATGGATACGCCCGGCACCGTGGCGTTTTGACATCTCGCGCGACCGCCTTAGAATCACATCTTGCGCAAATTCTGGGCGATGGTGCTGCGTCGCCTTGTTGCACATGAACGTATTTGTCCGCACTGGTAATGCATAGGTACGAAGGAGAAAAGCTTTGCCTACCATCAACCAGCTCGTCCGTCAGGGCCGCACCACCGTGAAGTCCAAGTCCAAGAACGCCGCCCTGCAGCACAACCCGCAGAAGCGTGGCGTCTGCACCCGCGTCTTCACCACCACCCCCAAGAAGCCCAACTCCGCCCTTCGTAAGGTCGCCCGTGTCCGTCTCGTCAACGGCATCGAGGTTACGGCCTACATCCCGGGCGAGGGCCACAACCTGCAGGAGCACTCCATCGTGCTCATCCGCGGCGGCCGCGTCCGCGACCTGCCCGGCGTGCGCTACAAGATCATCCGTGGCGCCTACGACTGCGCGGCGGTCAACGACCGCAAGAAGGCCCGTTCCCGCTACGGCGCGAAGCGCAAGTAGTCCCGTCCGTCTCACACAGCTCCCGCGGGAGCCGCTCTTGAAGGAGATTTGCCATGCCGCGTCGTGCAGCAGCTAACCGTCGTGAGGTCATGCCTGACGTCGTCTACAACAACAGGCTCGTGACCCAGCTCATCAACAAGGTGCTCCTCGATGGCAAGAAGTCCGTCGCCGAGCGCATCGTCTATGGTGCCTTCGACATCGTCAAGGAGAAGACCGACCAGGATCCCCTGACCGTCTTCAAGAAGGCCATGGACAACGTCCGTCCCACCCTCGAGGTCAAGCCCAAGCGCGTTGGTGGCGCCACCTACCAGGTGCCCATGGAGGTCAACTCCCGCCGTGCCACCACCCTCGCCATCCGCTGGATCGTCAACTTCTCGCGCGCCCGCAAGGAGAAGAGCATGGCCCTTCGCCTCGCCAACGAGATCATCGACGCCTCCAACGGCGTCGGCGCCTCCGTCAAGCGTCGCGAGGACCTCTTCAAGATGGCCGAGGCCAACCGCGCCTTCTCGCACTACCGCTACTAGGCCGGAACCGGAGATAACCTATGGCTAAGATGAAATATAACCTCGCTGATCTTCGCAACATCGGCATCATGGCCCACATCGATGCCGGTAAGACGACGACCACCGAGCGCATCCTCTACTACACGGGCAAGACCCACAAGATCGGCGAGGTCCACGACGGCGCCGCCACCATGGACTGGATGGTCCAGGAGCAGGAGCGCGGCGTTACCATCACCTCCGCCGCCACCACGTGCTTCTGGAAGAACAACGTCATCCAGATCATCGACACCCCGGGCCACGTCGACTTCACGGCCGAGGTCGAGCGCTGCCTGCGCGTCCTCGACGGCGCGGTCGCGGTCTTCGACGCCGTCGCCGGCGTCCAGCCGCAGTCCGAGACCGTCTGGCGCCAGGCCACCACGTACAACGTCCCGCGCATCGCCTTCATCAACAAGTTCGACCGCATCGGCTCGGACTTTTGGCATGCCATCGACACTATGCACGAGCGCCTGCACGCCAACGCCGTGGCCATCCAGGTTCCCATGGGCTCTGAGAACAACTTCTGGGGCATCATCGACCTGGTCACCATGGAGGCCTGGGACTTCAAGGAGGATTCCAAGGGCATGATCTACCCCGAGGTCATGGACGCCATCCCCGAGGAGTTCGCCGACCTCGCGGCCGAGAAGCGCGAGGAGCTCATTGACGCCGCCTCCAACTACTCCGACGAGGTCATGGAGCTTGCCCTCATGGAGGAGGAGATCCCCGTCGACGTCCTCAAGGCCGCCATCCGCAAGGGCGTCCTGGCCAACGAGCTCAACCCGGTCCTGGTGGGCTCCGCCTACAAGAACAAGGGCATCCAGGAGCTGCTCGACGCCGTCGTCGACTACCTCCCCAGCCCGCTCGACATCCCCGACGTCGAGGGTGAGGATCCCAAGAAGCACACCACGGTCACCCGCAAGGCCGACGGCAAGGAGCCCTTCTCCGCCCTCGCCTTCAAGGTCATGACCGACCCGTACGTGGGCAAGCTCACCTACTTCCGCGTCTACTCCGGACAGGCCGAGGCCGGCTCCTACGTCTACAACTCCGTCAAGGACAACAAGGAGCGCCTGGGCCGCATCCTCGAGATGAACGCCAACGAGCGCGTCGACCGCGAGGAGTGCTCCGCCGGTGACATCGTCGCCGCCGTGGGCCTCAAGAACACCACCACGGGCGACACCCTCTGCGACGAGAAGCACCCCATCATCCTCGAGTCCATCGACTTCGCCGACCCGGTCATCGACGTCGCCGTCGAGCCCAAGACCAAGGCCGAGCAGGACAAGATGAGCGTTGGCCTGCAGAAGCTCGCCGAGGAGGACCCGACCTTCCGCGTCCGCACCGACCACGAGACCGGCCAGACGATCATCGCCGGCATGGGCGAGCTGCACCTCGAGATCATCGTCGACCGTCTGCGTCGCGAGTTCAAGGTCGACTGCAACGTGGGCAAGCCCCAGGTCGCCTACCGCGAGACCGCCGGCAAGGCCGTCAAGAACGTCGAGGGCAAGTTCGTCCGCCAGTCCGGCGGTTCCGGCCAGTTCGGCTGGGTCTTCATCGACCTCGAGCCGCAGGAGCCGGGCAAGGGCTACGAGTTCGAGAACGCCATCGTGGGCGGCACGATCCCCAAGGAGTACATCCCGTCCGTCGACAAGGGCATCCAGGAGGCGCTGGAGTCCGGCGTCATCGCCGGCTACCCGGTCGTCGACGTCAAGGTGCGCCTGGTGGACGGCAAGTACCACGAGGTCGACTCCTCTGAGGCCGCCTTCAAGATCGCCGGCTCCATGGCCATCAAGGAGGCCCTCAAGAAGTCGAACCCCGTGCTCCTCGAGCCCATCGAGGAGGTCACGGTCGAGACCCCCGAGCAGTACCTGGGCGACGTCATGGGCAACCTGTCCAGCCGCCGCGGCAAGATCGAGGGCATGGAGGACCGCCACGACACCAAGGTCATCCGCGCCAAGGTGCCCCTGGGCGAGATGTTCGGCTACGCCACCGACCTTCGTTCCCAGACCCAGGGCCGCGCGAGCTACACCATGCAGTTCGGCTCCTACGAGCCCGTTCCCAAGAACGTGGCCACCGAAATCGTCAGCAAGGCCGGCGGCAACGCCTAGGTCGTAACCCAGTGACGGGACACCGCCACTATCCGAGGAGGTAACTCAAGTGTCCAGCCAGAAGATCAGGATCCGCCTCAAGGGCTACGATCACGAGGTCGTCGACCAGTCGGCCAAGCTCATCGTCGAGACCGCCCAGCAGACGGGTGCCCGCGTTTCCGGTCCCATCCCCCTGCCCACCGAGCGCAACCTCTACACGGTCATCCGCTCGCCGCACAAGGACAAGGACTCCCGCGAGGA
>SUUD01000021.1 GCA_015062715.1 Olsenella sp.
GGGCCAGGTAGATGGGCATGGGCATGAGGGTGGGCGTCTCGTCGCAGGCATAGCCGAACATGATGCCCTGGTCGCCCGCGCCCAGAGCGTCGAGCTCGTCGGCCTCGTCCTTGCCCGCCTCGTCCACGCCGCGCGCGATGTCGGGGCTCTGGTCGTGGATGAGGTTGATGACGCCGCAGGTGTCGCAGTCAAAGCCGTACTTGGCGCGGTCGTAGCCAATCTCGCGGATGGTCTCGCGCGCGATGGTCTGGACGTCCACGTAGGACTGGGTGCGAATCTCGCCAGCCACGATGACCGTGCCCGTGGTGACGAAGGTCTCGCAGGCGCAGCGCACGTTGGCCACGCTGGCGGGCACGCCCGTGGGCGAGACGTAGCCCTCGGCCTCGAGGCGGGCCTCCTTGGCCAGGATCGCGTCGAGGATGGCGTCCGATATCTGGTCGCAGATCTTGTCGGGGTGGCCCTCGGTGACGGACTCCGAGGTGAAGTAGAAGCTCCTGGGCGTGTCGGTGGTGGTCATGGCGTGTCTCCTCTCGTGCCGTTCCTCTGGGACGAGGGCCCTTCTCGGCACGAAAAAAGCCCCCAGCTCGTGAGGGGACTTCGCGGGCGGACGCGCATGTTCCCTCGTCTTCCAGCGGGCTTGCGCCCCCTGCCGAGAATTGGCACCGTTCCCGCGTGGGGGTGGTTGCCGGGGTGTCACAGGGCTCGGTCCCTCGACCCTATGCGCCTTTTGGCGCCTCTTGACGAGCTGAGCTTCACACTAGAGCATTTTTGCCGCGCGCGCAACCGGCCGGTGGGGCGCGCGCGGATCAGCGGGCTGCCAGGCCCTGCGCGACGAGGCCCATGAGCTCCGACGAGAACGCCGGGGCATCGAAGGCATCTCCCTGCTCGCGCACGCGCCGGAAGGCCGCGAAGAGGAACGCGCCACAGATCATCGACGAGATGAAGCCCAGGTCAACGTCCGCGCGGACCTCGCCGGCCTCGCGGGCGCGCGCGAGCTGCCCCTCGACGATGGCCGAGACGCGGTCGACGCGCGACTCCAGCCGCGCGAGCGCTCCGGAAGTGCCCGCCAGCTCGGTCGCGAGCGCCACGATGACGGTTCCTCCCTGCCGCACCTCCTCGGCAAAGGCCCCGCAGAGCTCCTCGAGCGTCTCGCGCGGGGGCAGGCCCGATCCGGCGATCGACTCGATGCGCCCGACGAACTCGTTGGCCGCGCGATCGAAGACCTCCTCGACCAGCGCAGTCCGGTCGCGGAAGTAGTAGTAGAGCGCGCCCTTGGTCATGCCGCAGGCCGCGGCCACCTCGGCCATCTGGAAGTCGGCGCCGCGGCGCTCGAGCACCAGCTGGGCGGCGGCGGAGACGATCCGCTCGCGTGTGCGCTCGCTCTTGCGCGTCTTGGTCTCGACGCGCTCGACGATTCTCTCGGTCAGGCTCACGATGTGCCCCCTTGGTCTGATGTCGGCCCCATTATCGCGTAAAAGGCGCGGCGGGACGGCACGCGTTGGCACCGTCCCGCCGCAAGGCGTATCCCGTGGCAGGCGCTACAGGTCGATGAGGGGATGCAGGTCGTTGGGCGTCACCAGGCGCTTGCGCCACGCCACCAGGCAGGTGATGCCAAAGGCCGCGGCCATGAAGGCGAGCAGGCACGCCACGTCACCGCCCACCAGCGACAGGTCGGCGCCGGCCATGGCCTGGCGCAGGCCGTGGACGATGTAGGTCATGGGCAGCCAGGGGCTCATCTTCTGGAAGATGGTGAACTCGGTCTCGATCGGGAAGGTGCCGGCGGCCGTGGTGAGCTGCAGCATGAGCAGGACCACGGCGAGGAACTTGCCGGGGAAGCCGAAGGTCGCCGTGATCATCTGGATGATCGCGCAGAACACGAAGCTCGCGAGGATGGCCAGCGCGTAGTAGGCAACCGGGTGCGCCACAGCGATGCCGCAGGGGTACTGGATGGTGAAGGCCAGAAGCACCGCCTGGGCAAGGCCCACCAGAAGCCAGGGCACCAGGCCCGAGAAGGCGACCGTCATGGGGTTGGCACCGGCGGTGACCAGGCGGTTGTTGAAGGGCCTGAGCAGGAAGGTGAGGACCAGGGCGCCGACCCATAGGCCCAGGGCGATGAAGTACGGGGCGAAGCCGGAGCCGTAGTTGTCGACGGTGGTGACGTGCTCTTGGTCGAGCACCACGGGCTCGCTCATCATGTCGGCGCGGCCGTCCGCGCCCTCGGTGGCGTCATCGATCTTCTCGACGCCGTCGGCCAGGCCGTCAGCGAGCTCCTCGGAGCCCTCGACCGCGTCGCCGAGGCCGTCGGTGAGCGTGGCGGAGCCGTCGTGCAGCTCGTCGAGGCCGCCGACCAGCTGGTTGGAGCCGTCGAGCGCCGTGCGCAGGCCACCCGTGAGGGCGTCGGAGCCCAGGTAGAGGCGGTCGAGGCCCGCACGCAGCGTGCCAGCGCCGCCGCTGAGCTGCGCGATGCCGCCCGCCAGCTGCGAGGACCCGGCGACGCCCGCGGCAAGCCCGTCCGAGAGCTGGCCGATGCCGGCGTCGAGCGACTGGGCGCCCGCCTTGGCGGTCCCCAGGTTGGACGTGATGGCGGAGGAGCCGTCATAGGCGTCCGAGACGCCCGAGGCGAGGCTGCCCGCACCCTCCTTGGCGGAGGACACGCCCTCGGCGACCCCCTTGGCGCCGTCGGCGACGCCGGAGGCGCCGTCGGCCAGCTGCTTGGCCGCTTCATGGAGCTGCGAGAGACCCGAGGCCACCTCGTACACACCGCCGGAGACCTGCGCGGCCCCGGCAGCCAGCTGGCCGGCCGAGCCCGCGGCCTGGGACGCGCCGTCGGCGACGCCGGAGGCCGCCTGGGACGCGCCACCCACGTACTGCTGGAGCTGGGCCATCTGGTCGGGCGTGAGCACGTAGTTGCCGTTCTCCTGCTTCGCCGCGCCCAGCACGCCGCTGGCCGCGTTGGCGCAGTCGCGTGCGGTGCCGGCACCGGACGCGAGGTCGCCCAGGCTGCCAGAAAGCGTGGAGAGCCCGTCAGCCACCTGGTCGGCCCCGATCTGCAGGGACGAGACGTCGCCCGACTTCGCCTCGATGGCGCCTACCAGCTTGCTGGCACCGTCGGAGACCGCCGACGCACCGTTGGCAAGGCTCGAGGCGCCGACATCGAGCCGTCCCAGGCCGCTGTCGAGCGCGTTGGCGCCGTCGCGGGCAGCGGAAAGGCCGTTCGTGAGCCGGCCGGAGCCGGCCTCGAGCTGCCCCAGGCCGCCCACGAGGGCGGTCGAGCCCTGGCGCGCGCTGCTGGCACCGTCGGCGAGCTGCTGCGTGCCACTCGCCAGCTGGTCGGCGCCGGTACGGGCCGTGTCCAGGCCGTCCGCCAGCGTGGCCGATCCGTCGCGGGCCGCGCCCAGCCCGTCCTCGAGCTGGCCCGAGCCGTCTGCCGCGGTGCCCAGCCCGTCGGCGAGCTGGCCTGCACCGGTGCGGGCCGTGGAGAGGCCGTCCGTGATCTGCGCGGAGCCGTCGTGCGCGTCCACGAGGCCGTCAGCCAGCTCGCGCGAGCCGTCGGCCGCCTCGCCCAGCGAGCCGCCCGTCTCGTCGATGGTGTCGAAGATCTCGACGAAGTAGTTGTCGCCGATGGCGTAGTTGGTCTCGGCCGTCACCTGGCGCATGACCGAGGCCCCCAGGATCGACGAGAGGTAGTTGTTGGCGTCGTTGCACACCAGCACCAGGTGGGCCTGCTCGGGGTCGTCGCCGTCAGCCGAGGCCACCTTGGCCGAGAAGTCCTCGGGAATCTCGATGACGTTGTAGTAGGTGCCGTCGTCGAGGCCGGCACGGGCCTCCTCCGCGGAGTCGAGGAAGTGGTACTCCAGCGAGTCGGAGTCGGACAGGGCCTCCACCAGGTCGTCGCCGGCATGGACCTCCTCACCGCCCTCGGTCGTGACGGGCACGTCCTCGTTGACCACCGCCACCGGCAGCGTGTCGAGCCGGCCGTAGGGGTCGTAGAAGGCCATGAGATAGAGGGCGCCGTAGATGAGCGGGATGAGCACGATGCCGAGCATCGCGATCTTCATGCCCAGGTTGGCGCGGGCGGAATGGAAGTCGAGCAGCGAGAAGCGCAGGCCGCGCAGCGGGTTCTCCATGCTAGGCCACCTCCTTTGCAAGGTTCTTGCGCTCCCATGCCGAGCGCTGGGCACGGGCGTCGTCGGTTATGCAGGTGGCCGTGTCGAAGCAGGCGGCCAGGTCGTAGTCGTTGACGCCACAGACGACGCAGGCGCCCGTCTCGTGGGCAAGCTCGCACAGGCGCCGGGCGAGCGCCTGCGACTGGTGCTCGGTGAGGTCGCGCTCGATGTCGGACACGACGAGGATCTTGGGATCGCCGGCCATGCCCAGCGCGATGCCGAGCAGGTCGTAGTCGCGGCGCTCGAGGTCGTCGATGACCGTCGCGGCCTTGTCGGCAAGGCCCCAGCGCTCGAGGTAGGCCTCGGTGGCGGCGCGGCCGGAGGGCTTGCCGGCCAGGCTCAGCTCGGCCGAGACGACCGTGCGCACGCGCAGGACGCGCTCGACGTCGTTCACGCGCTCGAAGAAGCCGAGGCCCGCCAGCGGGCGAACCTTGTCAAGGCCGCGCAGGTGGCGCGCGTCGTTGCCGGCGATGGTGAGCTCGCCCTCGGTGGGCAGCATGCGGCCGGCGAGGGTGAGCAGCAGCTCGGTCTTCCCTCCCTTGTTCTCGGCACAGATGGCGTGGGCCCGGCCCGCGGCGAGGTCGAGGTCGACGCCCTGGTAGTAGTGCGCGCGCACGCCCCTCATCCCGAGTCCGCGCGCGACGACGATGTGCTGGTCGTCATACGCAGGCGTTTGGTGCATGTCGAAACCTCCTTGCATGGTGCTGGCACTTGTCGGCCAGGTATCTTATGCCCATTTTTGAACTTGGTTTAAAAACTGAGACAATCATCACAGATGCTTGACAATTGCCGCGCCCCGGGACACCCGCCCCGGGGCAGTCGGTGTGTGTCGGGCGTGTGCCGGAGCCGGGAGCGGCGAATCGGGCGCTATACTTAAAAAGTTGACACCACACCCAACCACGAGGAGACACCTTGAGCGACAACACTCCCGTCCGCGTGCGCTTCGCGCCCTCCCCCACCGGCAAGCTCCACATTGGCGGCGCCCGCACGGCCATCTACAACTGGGCGTTCGCCCGCGCCACGGGCGGCACCTTCATCCTGCGCATCGACGACACCGACCCCACCCGCTCCACCGAGGAGAACACCCAGATCATCCTGCGCGCCATGCGCTGGCTGGGCCTCGACTGGGACGAGGGCCCCGAGGTGGGCGGCGACTATGGCCCCTACTGGCAGACCGAGTGCCTGCCCCTCTACCGCGAGGCCGCCGAGCGCCTGGTGGCCGAGGGCAAGGCCTACTACTGCTTCTGCTCGCCCGAGAAGCTCGCCGCCGACCACGACGCCGCGGTCGCCCGCAAGGACAGCTTCCAGGGCTACCAGCGCACCTGCCGCAACATCGATCCGGCGGAGGCGCAGGCCCGCGTCGACGCCGGCGAGCCCTACACCATCCGCATCAAGGTGCCGCTTGACCGCGGCGACGTCATCGTCCACGACGCGGTCCACGGCGACGTGACCTTCAACGCCAAGGAGCTCGACGACTTCATCATCTTCCGCTCCGACGGCACCCCCACCTACAACTTCGCCACCGTGGTCGACGACGCCCGCATGGGCATCACCCACATCATCCGCGGCGACGACCACCTCTCCAACACCCCGCGCCAGATCATGGTGTACGAGGCCCTGGGCGCGCCCACGCCCACCTTCGCGCACATCTCGATGATCCTGGGCGCCGACGGCAAGAAGCTCTCCAAGCGCCACGGCGCCACCAGCGTGGAGGAGTACCGCGACGCCGGGTACCTCTCGGACGCCTTCGTGAACTATCTGTCGCTTCTGGGCTGGTCGCCCGACGGCGAGTCCACCATCATCCCGCGCGAGCGCCTCGCCCGCGAGTTCAGCCTCGACCACGTGAGCAAGAACCCCGCCATCATGGACCCGTCCAAGCTCGACTGGGTCAACGCCCAGTACCTGCAGGCCATGGACGACGCCACCTTCGCCGACCAGGTCCTGATCCCGCAGCTGCACGCCCACGACCTCGAGCCCGAGGGCGAGTGCCTGCACGACGCGGCCTGGTACGACCTGCTCGCCAGCGTCCTCAAGCCGCGCTGCACGCTGGCCGCCGACGTGGTCGACCAGTCCCTGTTCCTCTACACCGCCGACGACGAGCTCGAGTACGACGAGAAGTCCGTGGCCAAGTGGCTCGCCAAGGACGGCGCCGGAGCCGCGCTCGACGCAGCGGCGGAGGCGCTTGCCGCCATCGACGAGGACGCCTGGACCCCGGCCGCCATCGAGGCTGCGCTCGACCCCATCCCCGAGCGGCTGGGCGTGGGCAAGGGCAAGGTCTTCCAGCCCATCCGCGTTGCCGTGGTGGGCTGCGCCGTGTCCCCCGGCATCGGCGAGACGCTCGCCCTCGCGGGCAAGGACCACGTGCTCGCCCGCATCGGGCGCGCCCGCGCGCTGGCAAAGTAGCAGGTCCGACAAGACGGGAGGAGAGGCCCATGCTCAGGAAGAGGGAGGACCACGTCATCGAGCACCGCTGCATCCGCGGCGGGCACGGCGAGGTCGAGGGGCGCAAGATCATAGAGTGCCCCGAGGAGCTCTACGGCAAGGGGCGCCTCTTCAACGTCATGACCATGCAGCCGGGCGACACCATCGGCGAGCACGTCCACGAGGGCGAGGAGGAGATCTTCCACTTCCTCTCGGGCACCGCCGAGTACGACGACAACGGCACCTGGGTCCAGGTTGGCCCCGGTGACACCGTCTTCTGCCGTGACGGCGAGCTGCACGCCATGGTGAACACCGGCGACGAGCCCCTCGTCTTCGTTGCGCTCATCGTGTACCGCTAGGCAGACACGCCCCACGCACGACGTGCCCCGCTGCGCCCGCCGCGCCGCGGGGCCCTCCATCTCGCACCAAGGCACCACACCAAAGGAGCACCGCCCATGATGACCTCGTCCGCATTCGACATCCTCGGCCCCATCATGGTGGGCCCGTCCAGCTCGCACACCGCCGGCGCACTGCGCATCGCGTCGGTGGCGCGCTCCTTCACCGCCGGCCAGCCCGACCACGTCACCTTCACCCTCTACAACTCGTTCGCGCGCACCTACGCCGGCCACGGCACCGACCGCGCGCTCGTGGCGGGCATGCTGGGCCTCACCACCGACGACGAGCGCGTCCGCGACGCCTTCGAGCTCGCGCGCGAGGCGGGGCTCAGCTACAGCTTCGAGCTGGGCGAGGACGGCGTGGCCGACCACCCCAACACCGTCGATATCCTCATCGAGCGGGCGGGCCGCTCGGTCAAGCTGCGCGGCGAGTCGCTCGGTGGGGCGCGTGTGCGCCTGAGCCGCGTCAACGACGTGCCCCTCACCCTCACCGGCGACTACCCCACCCTCTTCGTCGCCCACCGCGACGTGCCCGGCGTGCTCGCCTCGCTCACCTCGATGGTCTCGGCGGCGGGGGCCAACATCGCCACCATGAGCACGTTCCGCCGCGCCAAGGGCGGCAGCGCCTACAGCGTCTTCGAGATCGACGGCGAGATCCCCGCATGGCTCCCCGAGAGCCTGGGGCATGCCGCCAACGTCGAGTTCGTCACGGTCGTGCACATCCCCGGCGCGCCGGTCGCGGCCGACAACGTCGAGCTCACGCACCCCTTCTCGAACGGGGCCGAGCTGCTCGCCGTCTGCGAGGGTGCGGGCTGCTCCATTGCGCGGGCCATGGAGCTGCGCGAGGCCGAGCTGCGCCCCGGCGAGGACGTGGCGGAGCTCATGGGGCTCGTCGCCGACGCCATGCGCCACGAGGTCAAGAGCGCCATCGACGAGCCCAAGCGCTCGCTGGGAGGGCTCCTGGGCGGCCAGGCCCGTCGCGTGGCGACGTTTGACGAGGCCGCGTCTGCGCAGCTCCTGGGCCCGACGCTCACCCGTGCGGCCGCTTACGCCATGGCGGTGCTCGAGCGCTCGGCGAACATGGGCGTCATCGTCGCCGCGCCGACGGCGGGCTCTGCCGGCGTGGTGCCCGGCGCCCTGTGGGCGTTTGCCGAGGAGGCTGGCATGGGGGCGGACCAGGTGGTCGAGGGCCTCTGGTGCGCGGCGGCCGTGGGGGCCATCGTGGCCGAGAACGCCAGCGTATCGGGCGCGGAGGGCGGCTGCCAGGCCGAGGTGGGCACCGCCGCGGCGATGGCGGCCGCGGGCATCGCCGCGATGTGCGGAGCTGCGCCCGCGACCTGCCTTGACGCGGCATCGATTGTGCTTGCCAACATGCTGGGCCTGGTGTGCGACCCGGTGCGCGGCCTTGTCGAGTACCCCTGCCAGCTCCGCAACGCGTCGGGCGTGGCCAACGCCATCTGCGCAGCGCAGCTCGCGCTGGCCGGCGTGCCGAGCGCCCTGCCCTTCGACGAGGTCGTGGACGCCATGAGGC
Organism: Olsenella sp.; assembly: GCA_015062715.1. Classification (GTDB taxonomy): domain Bacteria; phylum Actinomycetota; class Coriobacteriia; order Coriobacteriales; family Atopobiaceae; genus SIG37. The sequence continues at coordinate 8,514 of SUUD01000021.1, forward strand.
GCGTGGGCGACTCGCTGCCCTCGACGCTGCGCGAGACGGCGCTGGGCGGGCTTGCCACGGCGCCGTCGGCGGGCAGCGCCTGCCTGGGCTGCCCGGGCTGCCTGTAGGCGTGCCATCAGCGGGACACCCAGCCCGGAGGATTCGTCCCACTCTGGGACACCCAGCCCGGAGGATTTGTCCCACTCTGGGCTCCGCGCTCGCTTCGCTCGCTCATTCGCTGCGCTCATGAGTCGCCCAAGGTGGGACAAATCCTCCGGGCTGGGTGTCCCGCGCCAGAAACCGCAAACGTTACCTGCCCGCCTGCAGAGCTCCGCACGCCATGGGAGTCGTTATACTTGCTGAAAGCATGATGACAGGGGGGAGGTCGAGTTGCCGCAGGCCATGGTCGACACGACCCCCATGCCCGCCGTCCCCGCCTACGCCCTGCGCGTCGTCGACGCCCTCGAGGCCGCCGGCCACGAGGCCTGGGTCGTAGGCGGCTGGGTGCGCGACGCGCTTCTCGGCAACCCCTCGCACGACGTCGACGTCACCTGCGACGCCCTCTGGCAGGACAGCGCCCGCGTCCTGCGCGCGGCCGGCATCGAGGTCCACGAGACGGGTACCCGCCACGGCACCGTCACGGCCGTGGTCGACCACAAGCCCGTCGAGGTCACCACGTACCGCGTCGAGGGCTCCTACTCAGACATGCGCCACCCCGACCAGGTCCTCTTCGTCACATCGGTCGAAGACGACCTCGCCCGTCGCGACTTCACCGTCAACGCCATGGCCTACCACCCCACCCGCGGGCTTCTCGACCCGTTTGGCGGGCAGCGCGACCTCGCCCTTGGCGTCATCCGCGCCGTCGGCGAGCCCGAGCGGCGCTTCTCGGAGGACGCCCTGCGCATCCTGCGGGCCGTGCGCTTCGCCTGCCGCATGGGCTTCACGATAGAGCCCGCCACCGCCGCGGCCCTCTTCCAGATGGCACCCAACCTCGCGCACGTCTCGCGCGAGCGCATTGGCAGCGAGGTCGACGGCATCGTGCGCTCGGGGCGCCTCGCGTGGGCCATGTCGGCCTGCCAGGAGGTCCTGGTCGCCGCCATCACCGAAATGGCGCCCATGGTGGGCTTCGAGCAGCGCAGCCCCTACCACTGCCACGACGTCTGGCGCCACACTGCCGAGGTCGTGGCGGGCGTGGAGGCGTTCTCGGGGTGCACCGCGTCCCCGCAGCTGCGCTGGGCGTCGATCCTGCACGACATCGGCAAACCGCACACCTTCACCGTGGGCGAGAACGGCCAGGGGCACTTCTACGGGCACCCGGCCGCGGGCGCCAAGATCGCGCATTGCGTGTTCCGGCGCCTCGCGCTGCCCGGCGACCTCGAGCGCCAGGTCACGGCCCTCGTGCGCTACCACGACCGCCCGGTCAAGGCCACGCGCCACTCGGTCCTGCGGATGCTGTCCGACCTCGACTCTGCCTGCCCGGGCCAGGCACGGGGCCTTGCCTTCGAGCTGCTCGTCCTCAAGCGCGCCGACGCGATGGGCAAGGCGCCCTCGTTCCGCGGCTATGCCTGCGAGGTCGACAAGGTCGAGGCCATGCTGCGCGAGACCCTCTCCGGCCACGCGCCGTTCCGCACGAACGACCTGGCGATCAGCGGCCGCGACGTCATTGGGGCGGCGGGGCTCAAGCCCGGCCCCTGGGTGGGTGAGGTGCTCGAGCAGTGCCTGCGCGAGGTCGTCCACGGCAGGCTGGACAACGACCGCGAGGCGCAGCTCCGCTGGCTTGCGGGGTACCTGGGGTAGGCCCGATCTCCTCCCCTACTTGGTGCTGCGGCGATGCCCGCCGCCACGCTGGCGCTTGTGGCGCTCGGTCCAGCTCTCGCGGCGCGCCGGGGCAATGCGCACGCCGTCCGGCCTGCGGCCGCCACCCATCTTGGTGGCCGTGTTCCAGCGCTGATAGAGGCTCTGCTTGCCGCTCGAGCGCAGACCCAGCATGGTGGGCATGATGATGGTGGGGGCAAAGTAGCACACGATGCGCCACACCACGAAGCCGGCGCTCACGAACGGCCCGAACATGTCGCCGAAGAAGAGGGCGAAGCCCGCCTCGGCGCCGCCCGTGCCGCCGGGCAGGGGCACCGCGTTCGAGAACATCTGGACCATGGCGCCGGCCAGGATGACCGCCGGCAGCGCGGCCTTGCGGCCAAAGGCGTGCAGGACGAACCAGGGCACGGCGGCCAGCACCACCATCTGCGCCACGAGAAGCACGAGGATGGCGGCGAGCCCCTTGGGATGGCCAATCATGGACTTGAAGGCGCTGGCGAACTCCGTGGTCTGGCGGTTCACCAGGTTGTACCACTTCTCGTAGTTGCGCAGCAGGCCCCTCTTGGACAGGAACTTGATGACGGAGTTGCCCACGCGCATGACCACCATGGGGCGCAGGCACACCAGGAGGGGCACCGTGAACTGCAGCACGTTGGCGAGGAAGCACACCACGTCGACCAGGATGATCGCGCCGTGGGTGCGGTAGTAGACGGGGAAGCCAATCACCAGCGCGCACCCCATGAACACGACCTGCGCCAGCTGGAAGACGAAGAACTTGGTGAACTGCGTGGCGAAGGCCTCCTCGGCGTCCAGCCCGGTGCGCGTGAGGCGCACGATCTCGGCGGGGCCGGCGCCCGAGGCGCCCGGCGTGAGGTTGCCAAAGAAGATGCTGGCCGCGCACACCGACACGAGGTCGAGCACGCCCGCCGGCGAGTCGCGGTCAAACCACACGGCCACGGCGTACGACGCCACGCCCAGCACGAAGTACAGGCCATAGCAGAGAAGCGCGCCGATGACCCAGCCGGCCTTCACCTTGGAGAGCGCGTCGACGATCTGGGCGGTCTGGCCCGTGGCAGTGAGGTACACCACGTAGATGGCGATGACCAGGACCAGGAAGAGCGCGCCCTTGATAGCGCCGGAGACGTCGTCGCCCTCCTCGTGGCCCGAACTCGTGGCCTTGGGCTTGGGCGCCAGCCTGCGGGCCTTGTCGGCCACGCCGCCAAGCGCAGACGAGGCGCGCGAGAACAGGCCGTTCCCACCTTTCCTCTCGTCCGCCATGGTATGCGCCTCCCTCAAAGGAGCCCGCTTGCGCGGGCTCCGCATGGTCTCGAAGCATTGATTCTACCGCATGGGTGGGGACGCGGGGTGAATCCAGTGACTATCCAAAGCATGCGGAAGGGCGGCGCGCATGCGCTCTCTTCCGCGCAGAGAGGACGGCCGCCGACGAAGGAGACGCGTTCGAAGACATGAGCGGCAACGCCTTGGCGCGATTGACGTGATTCCGGTCACTGATACCCGTGCAAAATAGCCCAACTGCCACATTCTCATGGCAAACGGGGCAATCCGATCACTCAAAGGGCGCCGTTCGATGATGATGAGACAAGGATGAGGGCAAAGTGTCGGGTTAATGACCATTCAGACGGGCTTCCGATGACCGGAATCTCGTCAATCGCGCCAAGGCGGTAAGAGACAACGCCACAGGGGGCTCCAGACGCATCTCATATGGGGCTCGATGGTCGACCCATGACCCATCCCAGGCTCTCTCCGGCCCTACAGCAGCGCCTCGCAGCTCGCCACGAGGTCGTCCCAGCCGTTCCCGCGCGCAAGCCCGGCGATGGCCTCGAGGCACGCCCGGGCGTCCTCGCCCAGCTCCTGGCGAGCGGCCTGGGCCACGTAGCGGCCAAACTCGGCCACGGGGTCGTCGAGGGCGGGTATCCCCGCCACGGGCCCGTCGCCCAGGGAGGCCGCCACGATCGCCGTGGCGGCGGCGAAGTCGTCCGCGCCCATCTCGCCGGCCAGCCGCTCGGCCACGCCCGCCTTGACGTAGCATGTGAGGCCCGAGTACTCGGGCATGACGTCGTTGTCGACGCCCTCGCGGAACAGCCAGTCGCGGATCTGGTCCGTCTCGGGCTCGATCATCGCGACCGCGTGGATGCGGCCCCAGCCGCGCACCTTGCGCCCCATCGCGAGCAGCTCCTGGTTGGGATGGGACCACTCCTGGGCGTTCCGGGCGCAGAAGAAGGTGAACTCGTCCGAGAGCGCGAGGTTGCGCACGACATCCTTCATCATCTCGTCCGGCTCGGAGACCATCTCGAGGATGGACAGGCCGAGCTTGACCATCTCCTTGTCCGTGGAGGCCAGGATGGGAAGGACCGCGCTGCCGTAGAGGGCCTGGGCGTTGACCCGCGGAGCCACCTCGGCCACGGCCTGCTGGACCTGGCCGACCAGGTCGATGGCACGGTGCTCGGCCAGCAGCTGCGAGAGGGTGGCCTCCGCCGCGTCATGGCCTCCCGCGCAGGTCGTCTCGAGGGCGCCCACGATCGTCTGCACGATGTCCTCGGGCAGCTCGGGCGGGGCCGAGTGGTAGATGCAGATCCCGTCCATCGCCCCGTCGGCGAAGAGCGCCTCGGTCTCGTCGCGGGCGTAGTCACCCAGGTCAAAGCCCTCAGGCAGCCTGCCGTCGACGATGCTCGTCACGATGTGGTCGTAGATTGCCCTGTCTGCAGCCATGCCGGCCCCCTCTCTGCCGGCACCATTGTCGCACAGCTCTAGCGCTGCTTCACCCTACAAAAGCATAGGCCTTGTCCAGCAGGTCGCGCACCTCGTCGTCGGCCACCTCGCCGAGCAGGACGGTGACCCAGCGGTTCTGGTTCATGCGCCAGGCGGGGCGGAAGCCCTCGCGCGTGCGCAACCTGGCCACCTCGCGCGGGTCGAGCCGCACGTTGAGGATGTCGATGCGGCCGTCGCCGGGCACGTCCACCGAGCGGCACCGGATGTTCTTGGTGGCGGCGAACCACTTGGCGTTGCCGGGATGCGAGAAGACGCCGACGCTCTTGTCCCCCTCGAACGAGCTAGCGGGCTCGACCGCATAGGTCGCAAGCAGGTATGCATGAACGTCGGCGAGCGTCATCGTTTCCTCCTCTGCGGGGCAGCCCCTGAGCAAAGCTTAGCGCTTATGCAAATGTATACGAAAACAGGCCCCATGTGGGGCCTGCGGGGTTTTGGCAGCCCGTACCAGATTCGAACTGGTGATCTCCGCCTTGAGAGGGCGGCGTCCTAAACCGCTAGACGAACGGGCCATATTCAGTTTGGCAGGACGTGGCTGGGATGGAGGGAATCGAACCCCCACTGACGGAACCAGAATCCGTTGTCCTACCGTTAGACGACATCCCAATGACTGCCGTACGCGTCTCTGCGCGAGAAAGTACTTTACCTGAACGGCCCCGCGGATGCAACCAGAATCTGAAGAAGGCTTTGGGTCACCAATCGTCCACAACTCGAATCTGGGGTTGCCGTGCAGCAGGGGGCCGCCTCCCCTCCCCCGTGTTATGCTCGTACGGCTGAAACAGTCCCCATCACAGGAGGTCTTTCATGGACGAGCTCAGGAGCATCACCTTCGACGACATCGCCGAGACGGCCGCCGCCTTCCGCGCCGACCGCGCCAACGTCGTGGCCAAGAACGCGGTGACCGCCCAGGGCGTGCGCAGCGTCGCGCGCGTGCCCGAGGCCATGGCCGCCAACGCGATCGGCGCCTTCGACCTCGAGGTCACCCAGGGCGACCGCTGCGACCAGCAGCGCTCGGGCCGCTGCTGGATGTTCGCCAGCCTCAACACCTTCCGCTACCGCATCATCAAGAAGTACGACCTCAAGACCTTCGAGCTCTCGCAGGCCTACCCGCTGTACTTCGACAAGCTCGAGAAGTCCAACTGGTTCCTCGAGAACATCCTCGACACCCTTGACGAGCCGCTCGACGGCCGCCTGGTGGCCTACCTGCTGTCCGACCCCATCGGCGACGGCGGCCAGTGGGACATGTTCAAGAGCCTCACCAAGAAGTACGGCGTGGTGCCCAAGGAGGCCATGCCCGAGACCGCCTGCTCCAAGAACACCCGCGACATGGACAAGTTCCTCACGCGCTACCTGCGCGGCGCCGCGAAGCGCCTGCGCGAGAGCCACGCCGCCGGCGTGGGCACCGACGATCTGCTCGCCATGAAGAAGGAGATGATGGGCGAGGTCCAGAGCCTGCTCACCACCTGCCTGGGCGAGCCCCCCGCAAGCTTTGACGTGCGCCTGCGCAACAAGGACAACGAGCTGGTCCTCTCGGCCACGTTCACCCCGCAGGAGTTCTTCGCCGAGGCCGTGGGCATGGAGCTCGACGACTACGTCTCGCTGATCAGCGCCCCCACCGCCGACAAGCCCTTCGGCCACACCTACACCGTCAGCCGCCTGGGCAACGTCTACGAGGACGGCCAGGTGCGCTACCTCAACCTCGAGCCCGCCGAGCTCAAGCGCGCCGCCATCGCCCAGCTCGCCGACGACCTGCCCGTGTGGTTTGGCTGCGACGTCGACCAGAGCTTCCTGCGCGAGGAGGGCATCATGGACCTCGCCACGCTCGACCTGGACGGCCTCTTTGGCTTCCCCGTCATGGGCTGCATGGACAAGGCCGAGCGCCTGGACTACGGCGAGAGCATGATGACCCACGCCATGGTCCTCGAGGGCGTCAACTTCGACGACGACGGCAAGCCCTGCATGTGGAAGGTCGAGAACAGCTGGGGCAAGGACCACGGCCGCAACGGCTTTGACACCCTGTCCGACCCCTGGTTTGACGAGTACGTCTACCAGGTCGTCGTCGACAAGAAGTACCTCACCGACGACGAGCGCCGCACCTACGAGACCGAACAGGCCAAGGTGCTCGCGCCGTGGGATCCCATGGGTTCTCTGGCGACTGTTCGATAGATGCCTTGGGGCCTGCCGACCCTCCCTTCGGCTCCTATCCTCGCCGCAAAGGGCGCGGCTGCGGAAGTCACCGAAGGGAGCGTTGGCAGGCCCATCCATTGAACGTCGCTCACTTGGCAAGCTATTTCTCCGGGCGCCCATCGGGCGCTCGCGCTCTTACAGGAGGAACAATGGACCGAAGCATCTCGCCCGAGACCGTGTCGCAGCTCGCACGGGACTTCTCGGCAAGCCGTGCCAACCGCATCGCCCGCAACGCCGTGACCTCGTCCGACGTCCTCAAGGCCGCCCGCAACCCCACCACCATGCGCACCTACGTGGACACCTTTGGCGTCTCGAGGGCGCGCGCCGGCGCCGTCACCAACCAGCGCCAGTCGGGCCGCTGCTGGATGTTTGCCACCTTCAACGTGGTGCGCGCCAAGACCATGGAGCTGCTCGACGTCGACACGTTCGAGTTCTCGCAGGTCTTTGGCATGTTCTACGACAAGCTCGAGAAGGCCAACTCGTTCTTGGGCCACGTCATCGACACCGCGACCCTGCCCGCCGACGACCGCGTCGTCGCCGGCCTCATGGAGCGTCCCATTGGCGATGGCGGGCAGTTCCGCTATGCCTCCAACCTCATCGAGAAGTGGGGCCTGGTCCCCAAGTACGCCATGCCCGAGACGGCCTGCTCGCGCAACTCGTCGCAGATGAACCGTCAGCTCGAGCGCCTGCTGCGCCGCGACGCCGCCCGCATCCGCGCCGCCGCGGCGGCCGGTGCAGGACCCGACGAGCTCGAGGCCCTGCGCGAGGAGATGCTCGCCGGCATCCACCGCATGCTCTCCATCTGCCTGGGCGAGCCGCCCG
>SUUD01000191.1 GCA_015062715.1 Olsenella sp.
GTGCTCCCGCACCTGGACGTGATCTGCCGCGCCGCTATCGTCCGCAACGCGGGAGGGGGGCGCCTGACGGTCGAGAAGGCGCAGAGTGCCTGCCTCGACTTCGTCCACGGAGACTTCGACCTCATCTCGCTGGCGGGCCGTCACGGCATGGAGCGCGTTCCCGTGCGCACGCCCGTGAGCCAGCTCTCGTACGTGGTGGACAGCGCCAAGGGATCGTCCTCTCACCAGCAGAACCCCTTCCTGCTGCTTGCGGACCGTGCGGCCACCGAGACCTCTGGACGCTGCTGGGCGATGGAGCTCGTCTACAGCGGCAGCTTCAAGGGCGAGGCGGCACGTGACCAGTACGGCCAGACGCGTCTGCAGCTGGGGCTCTCCGACGAGCTGTTCTCCTATCCGCTCGAGCCGGGCGAGCAGCTGGTGGCCCCCGAGGTCATCATGGCCTACTCGGCCGAGGGGCTCGCCCGCCTGTCGCAAAACCTGCACCGCTGCGTGCGCGAGCACGTGTGCCGCGGCTATTGGCGCGACCGCGTACGGCCGGTGCTCATCAACAGCTGGGAGGCCTTCTACTTCGACTTTGATGGGGACCGCCTGGTGGAGTTTGCCCGGATGGCCCATGACGCGGGCATCGAGCTTCTGGTGGTGGACGACGGCTGGTTTGCCAATCGCCACGACGACAGGAGAAGCCTCGGCGACTGGCGGGTCAACGAGGGGAAGCTCGGAGGAACTCTGACACAGCTCATTGCGGCGGTGAACGATGTGGGCCTGCAGTTTGGAATCTGGATGGAGCCCGAGATGGTGAGCGAGGACTCCGACCTCTATAGGGCCCATCCCGACTGGGCTCTCGTCATCCCGGGCAAGTCGCCCGTGCTTGGACGCAACCAGCTCGTGCTCGACTTGTCCCGGCCCGAGGTGTGCGACAACGTCTTCGCGCAGATCTGCGGCGTGCTCGACCAAGGTCCCGTCGCCTACCTCAAGTGGGACTACAACCGCATCATCACGGACGTCTACTCCCATGTCGCCACCAATCAGGGCAAGGTGCTCTACGACTACATCCTGGGGCTCTACTCGGTGCTCGAGCGGGTCAACGAGCGCTACCCCCAGCTGCTCATCGAGGGCTGCGCAGGCGGGGGCGGCCGCTTTGACGCGGGCATGCTGTACTACACGCCGCAGATCTGGTGCTCGGACAACACCGATGCCGTCGACCGCCTCACCATCCAGTACGGGACGTCGTTTGGCTATCCGTGCTCTGCCGTCGGCGCCCACGTCTCCGCCTGCCCCAACGAGATGTCGGGGCGCATGACGAGCTTTGGCACGAGGGCGACCGTGGCGGAAGCTGGAACCTTCGGCTACGAGCTCGACCTCAAGGAGCTCTCCGAAGAGGTGCGGGCAAAGATCCGCGAGCAGGTGGCGTGGCACCATCGCATCGCACCGCTCGTGCAACGGGGGAGCTACCATCGCCTGACCAATCCGCTGGTCGACCCGGTGTGCGCCTGGGAGCACGTGGCGCCCGACGGGAGCCAGGCACTGGTGAGTGCGGTCGTGCTCGAGACACATGGCTACGGCATCCCCCGCTATGTGGTGCCCCGTGGCCTCACGCCCGGCGCGCGCTACCGAGACGCGGTGCGTGGCGACGTCTTTGAGGCAAGCTCTCTCATGGACATGGGGATGCCCCTGCCGCTCGAGATGAAGGCGGGGGAGTACCGCTCCTACACCTATCTTCTCGAACGTGTGTAAGAAAGGCAGTGACCGACATGACGGCACGGGCATTTGACCATGTCTACCAGGCGCTCCTCGCCCTTGTCGACTACGCGCAGGACCGTGGGCTGATAGGGGCCGAGGACCGCGCCTACGCGGCAAACCAGCTGCTTGACGCCCTGCGGCTTGAGGCGGACGACAGCTTTGACCCGCTCGAAAGGGCCTTTGCGGAGGGCGAGGTCCCGCCTCTTGAGGGCGTTCTCGCCGCGCTGCTCGACACGCGCCTGATGGGCTGCGTGACGCCGCGGCCGAGCGAGGTGGTGCGCGGGTTCTGGGAGCGCTACGAGGAGGCCCCTAAAGAGGCGACCGACTGGTTCTACCAGCTGGCCCTGAGCAGCGACTACATCCGCTCGTACCGCGTCGCGCGCGACCGCAAGTGGAAGGCGCCCACTCCCTACGGCGAGCTCGACATCACCATCAACCTCTCCAAGCCCGAGAAGCACCCCAGCCCGTTGTCGTAGTCCTCGCCTGGGCGACGACGTCGTGACCAATGCGGTTTTTGACTGCAGCACGGATGAGGCTTTCGCCGACGCATTCAAGGCAGCTGTCGACAATAGCGTTGACGTCGTCATCACGGCATCGCCCCGCTTGTCGACGAGGTCGGCCTCCCGTTCACCTATGAGGAGGGCAAGTCCCTCGCGGCAGGCACGCGCGAGGTCGACGAGGCCGATTTGGAGGCCGTCGCAGGAGGCTTGGATGGCTACTGCTATGTCATCGGCGGGAGCGACGGCGGTGTGGCCTCGGACGAGTACAACAAGGGCACGATTCTCTGCTACTACGCCGGCATCGGCATCTTCTCTGCGTGATAGTTCGAGGCAGATCTACTACCTGGCTTTAAATGAGGCGACGTCACGGGTGCGAAAACGATGCCCGTGACGTCGCCTTGGTATCTGCGGGGAGGACTCTGTCCACGCTACGCGAGGGACGCTCCCACATAGGCGCAGGCTGCGCCGGTCCCGCCTACCGGGTCGTCGCACAACCAGGCGCCCCGGAACCTAGGTCCGGGGCGCCTCTTTGGTGCGTCTTGGGGGTTCGTGTGCCTGTTGCCCGTCGGGCGCAGGCCCATCACATGTGGCCCGCGAGCAGGTTGCACTCCCTGGGTCCCTCTTGGTAGGACGGGCAGTCGTCCAGGCTCCATCCGCCCGAGACGGCCTCGAGCTGCTCGTCGGTGAGCTCGAGGCCCTCCTCCTTGGCGAGGGCGATGAGCTCCTCGGGCGTCTTGGCAGCCTTTGCCTTGGCCTTCTGCTCCTCGGTCAGATCCCGGTACTCCGTAGCAAGCCCCTTTTCAATTTGCCTCGATGCCACATTCAACAATCCTATCATTCAGCGTGCTTCAAGGAGGCCGTAAGCCGCGCGATCAGGTTCTGGGGAGGACCCTGCCTGCGCCCGATCACGCTGGCGACGAGGCGTGCGTCCCTACCAGACAAAGGGCACGAGCCGCCAGCGCACGTTGGCCCGGTACTCTGAGTAACCCGGCAGCCCCCTGGCAAGCATCGCGTCCTCGAGGGCCGTGCGCGCCACAATCACGGCCGCGACCGCGCACGACACCAGGGCCACCCACATGCTCGGGAACACCATGGTCACGGCGACGCACCACATGACGATGGCCGAGTACATGGGATGCCGCACGAAGGCGTAGGGTCCGGTGCTGCACACGCGCTGGCCGCGCTCCTCCTGCACGCGGGAGACGGCCTCGGCGTAACGGTTCTCGCTCAAGGCCCAGGCCGTGAGCACGGAGGAGAGCAGGTACACGGCGACGCCGAGGACGGCGATGGCGTCTATGGCCCGTGACGTGTCGCACGTCCTGCCCGCGACCCAGTACACCACGAAGTAGCCAAGCAGCCAGAAGAGCGCCAGCAGGGCCTTGTCCCAGACGGGCGTCACGTCCTTGGAGTCAGCGATGGCAAGCCGTGCGGCCATCGTGTCGGGTGCCACGTGGTAGAGCCAGATGACCGTGCCAATCGCGGCGAAGTAGGCGGCGAACCAGAACGCGCCACGCACCCCCAAAACCCAGCCCGAGCCGAGCAGGAAGAGGAGCAGGCCCAACGCGCGCTCGACAAACAGCCGTGCAAGGTATGCAACCATGCCCTTATCGTTCATTGCGACAGCGCCTCTCGATGCGAGCCAAGGACCGGCTGGTCAGCATATGGGCCGTTCATATGCTGACCAACACTATACCCACCCATCTCATGCGTCCATCGACGTGGGGAGGCGCTGCCCGTGAACGGTGTGGCGTGAGGGCGGCGCCGGTCTCGCTAGCCCTCGGGCAACGAGAGCCAGCTGCCCAGCGCCATCAGCGCGAGCGCCACGAGGAGGGGCCGATGCTCGCGCGGTCGGTTGGTGCCAGCTCTCCTGCGATGCTATAGTCTCGACATTGTCTGAAAGCCAGGGTGACTGATGGGCGGTGCCATGGACACGCGCAACTTCTATGCCGGCGAGGAATTCTACGCACACCTCATGCTGGGCGCGCACCTTATGGAGGGTGGCGCGCGCTTTCGCACCTTTGCGCCC
>SUUD01000022.1 GCA_015062715.1 Olsenella sp.
TAGTCGGCGATCTTGGGCTTCGCGGCGCTGATGCGCGAGATAAGCGAGCTCTTGCCAACGCTGGGCATGCCCACGAGCGCGACGTCGGCCATGAGCTTCATCTCGAGTTCGATCCAGTGCTCCCGGGCCGGCTCGCCCTTCTCGGCGAAGGCGGGGGCTCGCCGCGTCGAAGTCACGAAGTGGATGTTGCCGCGGCCACCCACACCACCCGGGGCCACGATCACGCGCTCGCCGGGATGCGTGAGGTCGGCGATCTGGTAGAGGGGCTCCTGCGTGCTTGGGTCGAGCTCGCGGACGACCGTACCCAGCGGGACCCTGAGGACGAGGTCCTCTCCCCTGCGTCCGTGCTTACGGGCGCCCTGGCCGTGCGTGCCGCGCTCGGCACGGAAGTGATGCTTGTAGCGGTAGTCGATGAGCGAGGAGAGCTGGGGGTCGGCCTCGACGATGACGTCGCCGCCATGGCCGCCGTCGCCGCCGTCTGGCCCGCCCTTGGGGACGAACGCCTCGCGCCTGAACGACATGCATCCGGCGCCGCCGTCACCGCCGCGTACGTTGATATGTGAGAGATCGGTAAACATGCGGCCCTCCAACGGACCCGTGGGCACGTGCCCTCATTGCAGAACGAGGCCCCCGCACGTGCGTCGGGGGCCTCGTGTCGATACGCGCTTTGAACGGGGGCCTTAGGCCTCCACGGGGCGCACGTGCACGTAGTGCTTGGCGCCCTTGACGAACTCGACCGTGCCGTCGGCGAGGGCGAACAGGGTGTCGTCCTTGCCGCGACCGACGTTGTCGCCGGGGGTGAAGTGGGTGCCGCGCTGGCGGACGATGATCTGGCCGGTCTTGATGGCCTGGCCGCCGTAGATCTTCACGCCGAGACGCTGGGCGTTGGAGTCGCGGCCGTTACGCGAGGAGCCGAGACCTTTCTTGTGAGCCATGATGGTACCTGCCTATCTGGTCTGTGATTCGTAACTCGGACTACTCGGCCTCGACGGTGGAAGCCTCGGTGGCGGGCTCCTTCTCGCCCGGCAGGGAGACGACCTCGAGCTTGGTGAGGTTCTGCCTGTGGCCGTTGAGGCGGTGGTAGCGCTTGCGCTTCTTGAACTTGAAGACGAGCTGCTTCTCGCCCTTGAACTGGTCGACGACGTTGCAGGTGACCTTGAGGTTCTCGACGGCTGCGGGGTCGACGGTAACCTTGGTGTCGTCGCTGAGCATGAGAACGTCCAGCTCGACGGTATCGCCAGGCTGCGCGTCGAGCTTCTCGACGTCGATGACGTCGCCCTTGGCAACCTTGTACTGCTTGCCGCCCGTGGTAACGATTGCGTACATGTCTTGTGCCCTTCACTGCTTGGGGTTAGTGCAACAGCTGGATACTTTATCACCCGTCACCAGCACGGTCAACGAGAAAACCCGTGTCGTTTGCCCACTTCACGGATTGTGCGCATGGGGCTCAGGACGGCCATCCCAGAGAGGCCGGGACAGGCGCCAGAAGCGAACCGTCCTCGTCCTCATGCCACTGACCCGTGCGGGTGACGAGCGGCACCGAGCCGGCCCTCCCCGCCCTGCCCAGGGCGGCTCCCAGAAGGGCGCTCGGGCGCAGGGCGCCTGCGGGCGACGAGCGCGTCTCGAGGGTTACGAGCGCGTCGTCTCCCGCCTCCGTGGCGTGGTAGGACACGAGGGTCTGCGTGAGGTCTGCGCGCTTGGGCTTGTCGCCGCGCAGGTACTCGAACTCGCCCTCCTGAGCAAGCGAGGACAGCGCGTCGCCGATCGCCATCGCCGCGTCCGAGCACCCGGGCACAACCGCCTCCCACCGCGCGCGGTTGAGCCACGACTCCAGCGCGGGGACCTCCCGCGTGACATAGCAGGTGGCAAAGGGCGCGATGTCGCGGGGCGTGGAGCGCTCGAGCGCCTCCAGGGCCGCGTCGCGGTCGACGAGCGAGGTGAGGAACGCGTCATAGCACTCGCAGGTCGACGACACGCCCGTGGGGAGCGCTGCGGAAAACTGGATGCGCATGTGCGGCGAGAACCCCTGCGTCACGGCAAAGGGAAGGCCGGCCCTCCGCACGCAGCGCTCGATCGTGCGGAGCATCTCGAGGTGGCCCAGGTGGCGGAGGCGGCCCTGCTTCGCGTAGGCGACACGCAGCCTGAAGACGGCATCGCTCATGAGCGCTCACCCCAGATCACGTTGTTGGAGCCGGTCGCCTGGCAGATGCCGCAGCCCGTGCAGCTGGTGAACGTGCAGTCGGGCGTGGTCACGCCCTCGACGGCACGCCGCCACTCGCGCTTGAGGAAGCCCAGAGAGACGCCCGGGGTCGTGTGCTCCCAGGACAGGTGGGCGTCGAGGTCATAAGCGGTCGAGGCGATCTGCTCGAGGTCCATCCCCAACGACTCCCCCGCCTCGTGCCAGCGCTCGTAGGAGAACTGGTCGGTCCAGGCGTCGAAGCGGCAGCCCCGCCTCCAGGCCTCGAGGACGAGCTCGAACGCCTCGCGGCCCGAACGCGAGAGGACCGCCTCGACCACGGACGTCTCTGCGTCGTGGTACGAGATGCGGATGGCCCGGTCGTGGCAGGAGTCAAGCAGCAGGCGCTGCCTGCGGCGCACCTCCTCGAGGCCTAGCTGGCCGCACCACTGGAACGGCGTGTGGGGCTTGGGCACGAGGACGGCGACGGAGATGGAGACGGAGAGCCCGCCGCGCTCGCCCTTGGGAACGATCTCGCGGCCGATCTCGAGCACGCGCTCGGCCAGCCGTGTGATCGCCACGACATCCTCGTCGGTCTCGGTGGGAAGACCCATCATGAAGTAGAGCTTCATGCGCCGCCACCCGCACTCGAAGGCGTTGCGGGCGGCCCGCTCGAGGTCCTCCTCGGTGATGTTCTTGTTGATGACGTCGCGAAGGCGCTGGCTGCCCGCCTCCGGCGCGAAGGTGAGGCCGCCCTTCTTCTGGCCGGCGACCTCAAGCGCCATGTCGACGCCGAACGAGTCGAGGCGCTGCGAGGGGATGGACACCCGCGTGCCGGTGTCGGCCAGGCTGGCGTTGATGCGGTGGAGCATCTCGGCGCACTGGGAGTGGTCGGTCGTGGACAGCGACGTGAGCGACACCTCGTCGTAGCCGGTCGCGGCAAGGCCCGCGGAGCAGGACGCCACGACCTGGTCGGCGGGGCGCTCGCGCACGGGCCGGTAGATGATCCCCGCCTGGCAGAAGCGGCACCCGCGCGCGCAGCCCCGCAGGACCTCGACGGAGAGCCGGTCAAAGACGGCCTGCATGTAGGGCACGAGCATCGTCGGGAGCGGGTCTGTGGCGGCGAAGTCGCCCACCACGCGCTTGGTCACGACCTGTGGGGCGGGGCTTCCCTCAAGCGCCACGGCCCTCCCCCACCTCGTGGTCGTGTCGTCATGCACGACCTCGTAGAGCGAGGGCACGTACACGCTCTGGATGGAGGCGAGCGCCTCGAGGATCTGCCGGCGCGGGAGTCCCTGGGCGCGCAGGTCGCGCACCATCGAGCACACCTCGACGATCGACTCCTCGCCGTCGCCGAGCATGACCGCGTCGAACATAGGCGCGAAGGGCTCGCAGTTGAACGCGGAGGGGCCACCCGCAACCACGATCGCGTCATCCTCGGCGCGCTCCTCGGCGCGCACGGGAATGCGCGCGAGGTCGAGCGCCTCGATGATGTTGGTGCAGGCCATCTCGTGGGCGAGGGTGAAGCCCACCACGTCGAAGGAGGCGACCGGAGCTGCGCTCTCGAGCGCAAGCAGCGGCACGTCGTGCTCGCGCATGAGGGCGGCCATGTCCACCCAGGGGACGTATGAGCGCTCGCACGAGATCCCCTCGGCCTTGTTGAGCGCCGCGTAGAGGATGGCTATGGCCAGGTTGGAGAGGCCGATCTCGTAGGTGTCCGGGTAGAGCAGGCAGACATGGAAGGGACCCGGCTGGTCGCGCAGCGCACCCCACTCGTGGTCGAGGTAGCGCGAGGGCTTCTCGACATGGTCGAGGAACGGCTCGATGAGGTGAAAGCAGTCCTGACGCTCGAGCCTCATTTGCGCCCACCAGCCTCGAGGAGGTTCGGGACCTCGAAGCGCGCGCGCAGGGCGGTGCCCGTGGCGATGGTCCCCGCGTAGCCCACGCCGGCCTTGAGCACGACGCCCAGGCCGGGGATGAGGCCGAGGAGCTGGCGTGCGGCCGCGCGGTACGCGAACCCGCCGCCAATCACGCCCGCGATCTCGGGGATGCGCTCGGGGCTGAGGTCCCTGCCGTAGACGGCGGCGATCTCGAGGGCGAGCTTTGCCTGGTTGGCCGTCATGACGGGCATATCGGCACCGGGTATGAGCACGACGGCGCCCACGGCCGCGTTCTCGGCGGCGCAGGTGCGGATCAGCTGGTCGACCTTGGGGCCGCGCACGAAGGGGAAGTTCGCCGCGAGCGCGAGGTCCTTGCCGGTGACGCCGACGATCCAGCGGCCGAGCTTGTCGAGAAGCGCCTCGGGGCTCGTCGCGGCGACGAGCCCGACGTCGTCACCGCCGGCAGGCGCGCTCGGCGCGTCGACGCTCGACTCAGCGACCACGCAGCAGGGGACGCCCGAGGCGAGGCAGGCCGAGACCGCGGGTGCGGTGAGCCCGTCGGAGCCGCCGGCAACCACCAGGGCGATGTCGGTGCCCTGGGGCAGGACGGGCGTGACCCCCTCCTGCAGGCGGTCAACGAGGACGAGGGCCCGGGGCGTCTCGGGTACGAGGGCATCACGCAGCGACGCGACGAGCTCGCGCGACGACGCCGGGTCGACCAGCACCTGGACGCGCACCTCGCGGGAGCGCCGCTCCTCGGCGCTCTTGCCGAACGAGAAGACCTCGCGGGCCTTGTCGGCGGGGATGTCCCGCATCTTCATGGCAACTCCTCCCCTGCCGGGCGCAGGCCCGGCTATCCGACCTTCGTTCGATGATGATAGACCGACTGGACCACGCCCGCCGCCATGAGCTGGACGATCATCGACGACGAGCCGAAGCTGATGAAGGGCAGCGGAATGCCGGTGATGGGCATGATGCCGATGCACATGCCGATGTTCTCGAGGATCTGGAAGGTCCACATCGAGACGATGCCGACCAGGACGAGCTTGGCGAAGGGCGACTCGCATCGCATCGCCAGCGCGATCGTCGAGAAGAGCAGCCAGCCGAAGAGCGCGAGCAGAAGCGTCGACCCCACGAAGCCGAACTCCTCGGAGAGCAGCGCGAAGACGAAGTCGGTGTGGGCCTCTGGCAGGAATCCCTGGCCGGCCTGCGTGGCGTTGCCGATGCCCTTGCCCAGAAGGCCGCCGGATCCCACGGCGATCTTCGCCTGCTGCAGGTTGTACCCGTCGCCGGCGGGGTCGACCGTCGGGTCCACGAACACGATGAGGCGCTTGAGCTGGTAGGGCTTGAGGATGTTGGGGAGCCCCTCGGTCATGGAGCAGACGATGATGAGCGCCGCGCCGAGCACGATGAGGGCGATGGTGACGAGGACCCACGAGCGCTTTGCGCCGCCACAGATGATGATCGTCGCGCCGAGCACCAGGATGACGAGGCCGGTGCCGAGGTCGGGCTGGGTGAGGATGAGGAAGAAGGGCACGCAGAGGATGGCGCAGAGGCGCACGTAGTCCTTGAGCGTCTCGATCTTGCCGTTGTACTGCGCCGTGAGCCCCGCCATGAGGAAGATCGTGATGATCTTCGCGAGCTCGGAGGGCTGGAACCTGAGGCCTATGAGCGGCACCACGATCCAGCCGGTCATGCCCTTGGCGTTCGCGCCGAGGCCGGGGACGTGCGGCATGAGCATGAGGATGACGTCGAGCACCAGAAGGACGGTGGTCATGCTCGAAAGCATGCGGTAGTCGAAGTGCCAGACGAAGGCGGCGGCGATGAGGCCAAGCACGACGCCGAACGCCTGCCTCGGGAACGAGGCGGCCTCGATGGTGAGCGAGGCCGACCACACGACCACAAGGCCGTAGGCGACGAGCAGCAGCGTGGGTATGAGGGCGGGAAGGTAGAGCTTGGCCAGCGGTCCCGTCGAGAAGCGGCGGGCATGCGTCGACGAGGGCGCCTTGCCGGCGTCGCCACCGAACAGGGCGCGGATTGACGGGGTCCTCCCGAAGTCGGGAAGGCTGCTGCCCCTAGCGTGAGATGCCATGGTTTCCTCCCCTACTCCATCGCCGTGTCAATGCTCTCGGTCACGTCGTCGGGCTCGTCGTAGATGCTCCCCAGCGTGTCGCGGACGGCGTACATGGCCGACGTGGCACCGAAGCCGCCCTTCTCGATGACGGCCGCGACCACGTACTTGGGGGACTCTATGGGCGAGAAGGCGACGAACCATCCCGTGGCGGGGTCGTTGCCGATCTCGCCCGAGCCGGTCTTGCCCGCCACGTCGTGGCTGAGGTTGAGGAAGTGCTGCGTCATGGACTCGGACTCCTCGTAGATGACGCCCTTGAGCCCGTCGATGACCAGGTCGAAGTTCTCCTTGGACTCCTCGGGGGCGTTGAGCACCTCTGGCTTGTACTCGATGACCGAGCCGCCCGCATGCGACTGGATGGACTTGAGGACATGCGGCTTCCAGATGGTTCCCCGGTTGGCGATGCCCATGTACACGCAGGCCATCTGGATGGGCGTGACCAGGAGGTCGCCCTGACCGATGGCGATGTTCGTGGTGTCGCCACCCTGCCAGGTGCGGTCGGCCTCGGAGTAGTCGGAGAAGTAGTTCCACTTCCACTCGGCGTCGGGAACGCGCCCGACCGCCTCGCTCGGGAGGTCTATCTGGCACGACTTGCCCAGGCCCCAGCGGCGGAAGGTCTCCTGCAGGCCCTCCTTGTTGTCGTCGCTCAGGAAGAAGCCCTTCGCGATCTCGTAGAAGACGACGTCGCAGGAGTAGGTGATGCCGTCGCGCAGGGAGAGGCCGCCGTGGCCGTCGTGGTTCCAGCAGTACTTCCCGTACTCGCGGCCAAAGCCCGTCCAGAAGCCCTCGCAGACGTAGTGCGAGTCCTTCGTGGCGATGCCGTAGTCGAGGGCGGCGAAGGTCGAGAGCGGCTTGATGGTCGACGCCGACATGTACTGGCCGGAGACGGCGCGGTTGACCATGGGCCAGTCGGCCTTCTCGGAGGAGATCTGGGCCCAGTCGTCGGCGGAGATGCCGCCGATGAAGGCGCTCGGCGAGAAGGTCGGGGCGCTGGCGAGCGCGAGGACGCCGCCGTCGGTCGCGTCCAGGACGACGACCGCCCCGGCCTTGCAGGAGGCGTTGCCCTTGTCGCGGGAGGCCTGGATGGCATGGGCGAGCCCCGCCTCGGCGCCGCGCTGGATCTTCGCGTCGATGGTCAGGACGACGTCCGAGCCGCTCGTGGGGGCCACCGAGGTCGACTGCTCGACGACGCGGCCGTTGGCGTCGACGTAGACGACCTGCTCGCCGCGAATGCCCTGCAGCACGCTCTCGTACTGGTACTCGACGCCCGACTGGCCGACGGTGTCGCCCGCCTCGTAGGAGATGGACCCCAGGTCGCCCTCGGCGGCCGCGTCGAGCTGCTCCTGCGTGGGGTTGCCCGTGTAGCCCAGGACGTGCGCCGCGAGATCGCCGTTGGGGTAGATGCGCTGGGTACGCTCCTCGACCGACGCGCCCTCGAACACGTCGGGGTGCTCGCCGATGTAGGCCACCTGTCGCAGGTTGACGTCGGCGGCCACCGTCCTGAGGTTCTGCGCGCCCTCCGTCTCGCTCTGGATCTTGCGCCGCACGGCGACGTAGGGCATGCCGAGCATGTTGGCCAGGAGCCGCACCTTGACGTCGTCGTCGAGGATATCCTTGTTTGCCACGACGGCCAGGCTCGGCCTGTTGCTGACCAGCTCGATGCCGTTGCGGTCGATGATCCTGCCGCGCGCGGCGCGCGTCGTCACCGTGCGCGTGCGGTTGGACTCGGCGAGCTCGGCGTAGTCGTCTGACGACAGGAGCTGCATCCCCCAGAGGCGGGCCAGGATCACGCCGAGGACGCCGCCGGTGACGACCGACAGCCCCTGCAGCCTATGCTTGAACCCCTTCTCGGGGGAGTTGTCGTCGCCGCCCGACGCCCGGGGCGTCTGCCCCCCGATGTCCAGCTTGAACGTGCCGCCCTGCGAGCTCAGGATGAGGTACGCGAAGACGGTCGAGGCCAGGGCGGCCACGAGGATGATGACGAGGATGATGGAACCCATGCTCACGACGCGTCACCGGACCTAGCCGCGCAGCCGCTTGCCACCAAGGGCCGACGAGCCCGCGCCGCCGGAGAATGCGGAGCCGCCGCGATTGCCCCGTGACCCCACGACCAGGTACGGGACGAAGAGCACGCAGTCAAGGATGACCGCGGGGACGAGCCTGGCGACGAGCAGCTCGAAGATGCCGGCGGAAGACCCCGAGACGAGCAGGCCGATGGCATAGGCGAGCTCGACGCAGCAGGCACAGGCCAGAAACGCCCGCGCCGAGCCGGGCGGGTCGTCGGCCAGGCGGTTGCGCACCTCACGGCCCAGGACGAACGACGCCACGGTGAGCTCGAGGGCCATGAGGCCGATGGGGCCCGTCGTGGTCAGGTCATAGGCGAGTCCCGCCACGAAGCCCATGATGACGCCGGCCTCGCCACCCATGGTGAGGGCGGCATAGGCTGCCAGGCAGAGCATGGCGTTCGCCCTCCCCGCCCCGAGCCCGACGTTGGGCGCGAGCGCGAGGTGGACGAGCAGGCTCAAGACTGCCGCAGCCCACTGGACGTGCCGCGTGCGAGTGGTGTTCTTCACCTGCATGGCCATCAGGCACCATCCCCCTCGTCCGACGACTCGTCGGAGGGGGCCGCCTCGGCGGACGACGCGTCGGCGCCCTCGGCGTCCGTGCCCTGGCTGAGCGCCTCGGCCGCCGCGATGTCCTCGGCCGTGGCCTGCTGGTCCTCGGAGAGGGCCGTGATGATCAGGACCTCCTCCTGCAGGCCGGGCGACGAGGGCGCCCGGACGGTGATGTCGTAGTAGAGCGAGCCCGACGAGCGCTCGACGCTCTCGACGGTGCCCAGCATGAGGCCCTTGGGAAAGACGCCGCCCAGGCCGCTCGTGACGACGATGTCACCGACGTTGACCTCCTGGTCGGTGCGCACGAGGGCGAGGTGGATCGTCCCGTCCGCAGACCCGCGCAGCATGCCCTGGGCACGGCTCGACTGGACCATCGCCGATACCGAGGAGGACTCGTCGGAGATGAGGCGCACGACCGAGGAGTTTGGGCCGCACTCGATGACCTGCCCGATGATGCCGGACGAGTCGGCGACCGCCATGCCCTGCGCGACGCCGGACGAGGTCCCCTTGTCGATCGTGACCGTCGACGTCCAGCTGTCGGAGGAGCCCGATATGACGCGGGCCGCGGTCGACTGGAGGCGATAGGCGCTCTTGAGGTCGAGCAGGTCCTGGAGGCGCTCGGCGGTGAGCTGCGACTCCTGGAGCTGTGCCACCGTGGCGCGCAGCTCCTCGTTCTCCTGCTCGAGCTCGGTCAGGGTGGCCTCGTCGGCCGTGAGGTTCCTGAAGACGTCGCCGAGGCCGGTCGTCGGGGCGACGACGAACGAGCCGACCGCCCTGACGGGTGACGTGACGAGCGATACGGCCGAGCGCACGGCGTCCAGCGGCGCGAACCCGCGGACGCTGAGCGTGAACAGGACGATGGAGACGAGGCACAGGATGGCGCAGAGCCTTCCGCCCGCGCCGGAGTCCTTGCCCTGTCCCAAGCCCTTGAAAGGTCCGTACGAGAGGGACGCCATGTGCCGCTTCCTAGCCGGCGCTCTGGACGAAGCCGCCCGAGAGCGCGTTGGCCTCGAGGACCTTCGCGCAGCCGTTGACGACGTTCTCGAGCGCCGTGGGGCTCACGTTGACGGGGACGCCCGTCTCGTCGCGCAGGCGGGAGTCGAGGCCACGCAGCAGGCCGCCGCCACCCGTGAGCAGGATGCCGTAGTACATGAGGTCGGACGCGAGGTCGGGCGGGGTGAGGTCGAGCGCGTCCTTGACGGCCTTCGTGACCTCGTCCAGCGGGCGGTCAAGGGCGCGGCGGATCTCCTCGCTCTCGATGCGCACCGACTTGGGCAGTCCGCTCATGACGTCGCGGCCGTTGACCTCGACGTCAAGCTCCTCGCGCAGCGGCGCGGCGGAGCCCACCTTGATCTTGATGTCCTCGGCCGTGCGCTCGCCGATGGAGAGGTTGTAGGCGTCGCGCACGTGCTGGAGGATGGTCTGGTCGAACTCGTCGCCTGCCGTGCGAATCGACTGGGAGACCACGATGCCGCCCATGGCGATGACGGCGACCTCGGTCGTGCCGCCGCCGATGTCGACGACCATGGAACCCGTGGGATCCTCGATGGGCAGGTCGGCGCCGATGGCGGCGGCCATGGGTTCCTCGATGAGGAAGGCCTGGCGAGCACCGGCCGTGATGGTCGCCTCGAAGACCGCGCGCTTCTCGACCGAGGTGACGCCCGAGGGGACGCACACGACGACGCGCGGACGCGGCGACCAGGGGTAGCGGCGCTCGCGGGCCTTCTCGATGAAGTAGCGGAGCATGACCTCGGTGACGTCGAAGTCAGCGATGACGCCGTCCTTGAGCGGACGGACGGCCACGATCGAGCCGGGCGTGCGGCCGACCATGCGCTTTGCGTCCGCACCCACCGCGAGCACGCGGTTCTCGTTCTTGTCGATGGCGACGACGGAGGGCTCGTTGAGCACGATGCCCTGCCCCCTCACCGAGACGAGGGTGTTGGCCGTGCCCAGGTCGATGGCGAGGTCCCCGCCATACTCCCCGAAGATGGTGTCAAGGATCGACATCTTTGCTTCTACCAACCTCTCGCTAGTCCTGTGTCGAGGCGCGCCCGGCTAGGCCGACGCGTCCTCGCCCGACTCTTCCTGCTCGGCACCGTCCTCGGGCACTGCCTCGCCCTCGACGGTCTCGGTGCCCTCGCCCTCGTACGTGGCGTCGCCCTCGAGCGCGGGGTAGTCGAGCTCGACCGTGGCGATCTTCCACGTGAGGCCGTCGCGGCCGAGCGTGATGGTGTATCTCTGCTGACCGCCGTCAGGAAGGGTCGCCGTGACCTTGGCGGTCGAGGTCGTCATGTCCTGGTCGATGCCGTCGACCGTGACCGTCGACCCGGAGGGGATGATGAGCCTGATGGAGTCCTTGGCGTCCTCGGACATGCCCGTGACGAGGTACTCGCCGATGTCGCCGTTGTCGGTGACGGTCGCGAAGAGGGACTCGATCTGGGCCTGCTGGGTGGGCCAGCCAAAGCCGCGATAGTAGAGGAAGCCGGCGCCCGCCGCGGCAAGCAGCGCGAGCACGAGGAGCGTGAGGAAGACCTTGAGGCCGGTGTGGTTGTGCTTGCGGCGCATGCGACGCCACTCGCGGTCCTGCTGCATGAGGTCCTCTTCGGTGACCTCGAAGAAGCCGGTGTCCTCGGGCGACGGCATCATCTCGCCGGACTTGCCGAGCGGGTCGAGCGGGTCGTAGCCGCCCGTGCCGCCGTAGCCCGCGGCCGAGAGGAAGGCGTCCGTGTCGGAGGGATGGGAGGCCGCCATGGCGGCGACCGCCTTCTGGGCCGCCTGCAGGGAGGCCTGCTGCTCGGGGGTGAGCTGGTAGCTGCCGTCGGCCGTGGCGTGCGAGAACGAGTCGATGGCCTCGCTCATGCGGTTGGCCGCGACGTAGGCACTGCCAAGCTCGGCGAACAGCGAGCCCTGGTTGGCGGCGGGCGTCGAGAAGTCGAGGGCGGTGCGGTACGCCTCGATGGCGTCGACGGAGCGGCCGAGCTGCATGAAGCAGCTGCCGAGCTTGGCGAGGGCGACCGCCGGGTCGGGGTTGGCGTCGTCGATGGCTGCGTTGCGGAAGGCGATGCCCGCCTCGCGCACGTTGCCGCAGGCGAGCTGGGCGTTGCCGAGCGCGAGGTGCGCCTTGTAGGGCGTGGCGTACTCGGCGTCATGCGTCGCGTTGGTGAGCGCGCTCACCGCGCCCTGCGGGTCCCCCGCCGCCAAGAGGGCACGGCCCTGGTTGCAGGACAGCGCGCCGACCTTTCCGTAGGACGGGTCGGCAAGCGCCGCGGCGTAGGCATTGGCCGCGTCACGGTAGCGGCCGAGCTTCATGAGCGAGTTGCCCAGGAGGTGGTCGACGGCTCCCGCGAGCTCGCCGGCGCCCTTGCAACGGGAGAGGCCGGCGGCGGCAGTCGCCCAGTCTCCCCTCTGATAAGCCGACTTGGCCTGTTCGAATGCCTGTTGGTCCACGATGGCTCCTTCTTGTGCGGTGGTTCCGGGGGACTGTCCTGCGACTAGTGCTCGATCCGGATGCTCTTGATGACGTTACCGGCCCTGAGCTGGGCGATGACGGGGAAGTCGGCCTCGTCGGCCTGGCCGAAGACGGTGTAGCCCGAGTCAAGGCCGTGCTGGGGGCCGAGGCACAGGTAGAACTGGGACCCGGCGGAGTCGGGGTTCTGGGAGCGCGCCATGGCGAGCGCCCCGTCCTCGTGGCTGTTGTGCGGGTTGGTCGTGTACTCCTGGCGGATGCGGTAGCCGGGGCCGCCGGTCCCGGGACGGCCCGCGGGGCCGGGCATGCCGGAGGCGACCTGCTCGGGCGTCATGTCGCGGGTGTTGGGGCAGCCTCCCTGGATGACGAACCCGGGGACGTAGCGGTGGAACTTGAGCCCGTCATAGAAGCCGGACTCGGCAAGCTCGACGAAGTTGCCCACGTGGATCGGGGCGTCGGTGCCGGCAAGGGTCACGTGGATGTCGCCGAGGTCGGTCTCGATGACGGCACGCTCGGTGCCGGTCGGCACGTAGCTCGGGGTGTAAAGCGGGTCTGCGAAAAATCCCATGTGTCTTCCTTCCCGTGGTTCGCCTGGCACTCCACTTGGCATATGGATTGATAATACCAGCTAGCGCTTGCGTTCACACTATCGGCACGAGCGCGGCTACGACTCGGGCGGCGGCGCGGGCGCCCATCCGGCATAGCGGTCGTGGAAGAGCGACATGTACGCGTTCCTGCCCATTCCGTTGTCGTCGACCGCCAGCGCGGCAGAGATCTCGCCGGAGGCTGCGGACGGGTCGTCGTAGGCAAGCGAGGTGTCCCAGGCGGCGAGCAGCGTGTCGGCGCGGTTCCTGAGCCAGTTGCCCAGCGTCGAGAGGTTCTCGGCGGTCTCAGCATACGTGCCCGACGACACGTCGACCTGGTCGAGCTCCGAGATGAGGTTGCTGACGTCGATGGCAATCGACGCCGCCTCGGACCTGCCCGCGGCGCGGGCATCGCGGTCCGCGCCCGTCGCCACGTCCTTGAAGAGCGCGACGTTCTCGTCGACGCGGTCGGCCAGGGCGCCCAGACGTTCGTAGATGTCGAGAAGCTGCTCGTAGGTCACCTGGTCGCCCGAGACGACCTCGAGCTCGCCCGCGTCCGAGTCCTGGCCGCTGAGGCGGTCGACCACCCCGGGGAAGCCCGCCTGCGAGGTGTCCCGCTCCACGGTGGCGCGTTGGTCGTAGGCCGAGACGTCCCAGGGGTGCGAGAGCGCCAGAGCCGCCCCGCCCACGACGGCGAGGGCCACGGTGGCGACGAGCAGCATGGGCACGGGCTGGGCCTTCCGCTCCCCCGCGAGCTCGTCCTCGCGGTACTCCCCCGTCGCCGAGATGGCGCTCTCGATGCGCGGTATCGTCGTCGTCTCCTCGGCCGAGGGCTCGGGGCGCTCTTCGATCTGGGGGAGCTCGGCGGCCCAGGCGGGCGGCTCCCGCCGCTCGACGCGGCGCGCGATGGGGGTGCCGCACGAGGGGCAGCTCTCATGGCCCGTGGGGACCAGGGCCCCGCACGAGGGGCAATAGTCGCCCTCGAGCGCGGCGAACGAGCGGGTCATGGAGAGGTCTGCCCTGCAGGCGGGGCAGACCTCCGAGACGTCGGGTATCTGGGTGTTGCAGAACGGGCAGATCACGAATGCCTCCAACTGCTGCGGTGTGGTGGTGCGTCCTTGGTGGCGTTGTTCGTATGTTAGCAGTCGCCGGGGCGGCGGTCGAGTTGGGCGAGGACGTAGGGCAAGATGCCGCCCGCGCGCATGAACTCGGCCTCCATGGGTGTGTCGATGCGCACGCGGACGTCAAACGAGAGCGCCGAGCCGTCCGGGCGGGTCGCGCGCACCGTCGTGAGCGGCGACTCGGGAAGCCCCTGCGAGAGGTCGACGGGAGCGATGTCGAACGACTCGTCACCGGCGAGCCCGAGCGCCGCGGCCCCCTCGCCCGGGAGGAACTCGAGCGGCAGGACCCCCATCTGGACCAGGTTCGAGCGGTGGATCCGCTCAAAGCTCTCGGCGATAACGGCGCGCACGCCCAGGAGCAGCGGCCCCTTGCCGGCCCAGTCGCGGCTCGAGCCCGAGCCGTACATCTTGCCGGCGACGACGACGAGCGAGGTCGCACACGCACGCGCCGACTCGGCCGCGTCGAAGATGGCCATGACCTCGCCGGTCGCCACGTCGCGGGTCCAGCCCCCAGCCCTGCCGTCCGCGAGCGCGTTCTGCAGGCGCACGTTGGCGAAGGCGCCCCGCGCCATGACCTCGTGGTTGCCGCGGCGCGAGCCATAGGTGTTGAAGTCCTCCGGGGAGACGCCGCGCTGCGTGAGGTAGCGAGCGGCCGGGGAGTCCTTGGCGATCGAGCCGGCGGGAGAGATGTGGTCGGTGGTGACGAAGTCGCCGAGCAGCGCGAGCGCGCGGGCTCCGTCCACACGCATGACGTCCCGGGACTCCGCGATGTCGAAGTACGGAGCGCGGCGGATGTAGGTCGAGTCCGGGTCCCAGGCAAACGTCGCGGAGTCCGTGTCGGGCACCTCGATCTGGCGCCAGGCCACCGACCCCTCGAACAGGCTCGCCATGCCCTCCTGGTAGACCGACGGGTTGAGGGCCGCCGCCAGCTCGCGCTCCACCTGCTCGGAGGTGGGCATGAGCTCGGAGAGGTACACCGGCTCGCCCTGCGCGTCCTGGCAGATGGGGTCGCGGGTGAGGTCGATGCGCACCGTGCCGGCGAGGGCGTAGGCGAGCACGAGCGCCGGCTGCGCGAGGTAGTTCTGGGCGACGTCGGGGCTGATCCTGCCGTCGAAGTTGCGGTTACCCGACAGCACCGAGGCCAGGTCGAAGTCGCGCGAGGCCTCCTTGAGCTGGGCGTCCACCTCGCCGGAGTTCCCGATGCAGCTCATGCAGCCGAAACCGCAGGTGTAGAAGCCGATCTGCTCCAGGCTCGCGGAGAGGCCGGCACGGTCGAGCAGAAGCGACGCCGCACGGCTGCCGGGCGCGAGCACGCACTTGACCCACGGCTTGGCGCGCAGGCCGCGCTCGGCCGCCGCGCGCGCGAGCAGTCCGGCGGCCACCATCATGGCGGGGTCGGTCGCGGTCGTGCAGCTGGTGATGGCGGCGATTGCGATGGCGCCGTGGGAGAGGGCGTGCGTGACGTCCCCGTAGGTGGCCTCGAAGGTCGCGTCGAGGTCACGGCCGGCCGT
>SUUD01000192.1 GCA_015062715.1 Olsenella sp.
GCGTGGTCAAAGGTGACGCCAAGCTCGTCAAGGTGGTCGCGCGCGAGCACGGCCTGGGCGCGGCCAAGCTCGGTGAGCGGCGAGTCGAACCACCCCTGGATGATCTTGCGGCGGTTCATGATGGTCTGTCCGTGGCGCATGAGATAGAGCCTGGGTGCCATGGGGCCTCCTTGTCTGCGTTTTTGACGCGCTCCATTATCGCCCTTTGCCGGAAGCGTGCGCTCGAGAAGCTCCGCTGGGACCTGCGCTGTGCTACCGTCTGCACAGGGCAGGTCCGCGTCATCCCGAACGGGGGTCCCATGCAGGTAGCCGGCTGCGACGTCACCTACAACACCCACTCCTCGGCCAACGTGCCGGCCATCGTCGTGTCCCCGGGCGAGACGTTCCGCGTCCGCACGCAGCTCAACGGTGGCGGCTGGCTGCGCTCGGAGGACGACCAGTGGGACCCGTCGAAGAGCCGCGGCCCCAACCTCGCCGTCGTCATCGGCGTCGAGGGCGCCAGGCCGGGCGACACGCTCGCCGTCGACGTCATCTCGGTCGAGCCGGGGCCGCTCGCCTACACGGGCTTCGCCGGGTGGAGAAACCCGCTCTCGCAGCGCGTCTGGCCCAACGGGTGGGACGTGGTCACCAAGACCGTGCGCGTGCGGGACGGGTACGCCCTGTGGAGCGATGCGCTCAAGATCCCCGTGCGGCCCATGATCGGCACCCTGGGGGTGGCGCCTGCGGGCGCGGCCGTCTCCAATCAGGTCGCCGGCCGCCACGGGGGGAACATGGACGTCCAGGAGGTGCGTCCCGGCACCACCGTCTACCTGGGCGTCGAGGTGGAGGGTGCCCTGCTTCACGTGGGCGACCTGCATGCGGCCATGGGCGACGACGAGGTCGCGCACTCCGCGCTCGAGTGCGCGGGCGAGGTCGAGCTGCGTGTCCGCCTCGTCGACGGGTGCCGCCCGCACGAGTGGATCCGCATGGAGGACGCCACCCACATCATGGCCGTGGCCGTCGACCCCGACATGCAGGAGGCGCTCGCCCTCGCCATGCGCGAGCTCATCTCCTGGATGGTCGAGGGCTTCGGCTTCGACGTCCGCGAGGCCTACCTGCTGCTGGGCTCGGTCATGGAGGCGCGCTCCACGCTCGTGCACGGCTACGAGGGCTATCCGGTCACCTACATCTGCAAGGTCGCCAAGGAATACCTGCGTCCCGACCCGGCGTTCGTGCCCTACCGGGGAGAGATGCCCAAGGAGGGGAGAAGACCATGAGCGAGCCGCGTCCCATCGTCGCCATCACCGAGGGCGACCCGGCCGGCATCGGCCCCGAAATCATCGTCAAGGCCCTGGCAGACTCCTCGGTCTACGGGCGGTGCCGCCCGCTCGTGGTGGGCGACGCGCGCCACCTGGAGGGCGTGCTCGGCATCGTGGGCCATCCGGAGCTGCGGGTGCGGCGGGTGGGCTCGCCGGCGGAGGCCATCTTCGAGCCGGGGACCATCGACGTGCTCCACCTCGACCTCATCGACCCCGGGCGCCTCGTGTGGGGCCAGCTCTCGGCCGAGTGCGGCGACGACGCCTTCCGCTGCGTGGAGCGGGCCATACGCCTCGCCCTCGACGGCGAGGTCGACGCCACCTGCACGGCGCCGCTCAACAAGGAGGCCCTGCACCTGGGCGGCCACCAGTTCGACGGCCACACCGAGATCTACGCCCGGCTCACGGGCTCGTCCCGCTATTCGATGATGCTCGCCTCGGGCGACCTGCGCGTTGTCCACGTCTCCACGCACTGCTCGCTGCGCGAGGCCTGCGACCGCGTCAGGCGCGACCGCGTGCTCGAGGTCATCGAGATCGCCCACGAGGCCATGGTCGACCTGGGCATCGAGGCCCCGCGCGTGGGCGTGTGCGGCCTCAACCCGCATGCCGGCGAGAACGGGCTCTTCGGGCGCGAGGAGCTCGACGAGATCATCCCCGCCATCGAGGCCGCCCAGGCCGAGGGCATCCGTGCCATCGGGCCCCTGCCGCCCGACACGGCCTTCTCGCAGGCGATCGGCGGCTGGTACGACATCGTGGTGTGCATGTACCATGACCAGGGGCACATCCCGGTCAAGGTCACGGGCTTCGTGTACGACAGGCAGGCCCAGGCGTGGGGGAGGGTCGCAGGCGTCAACGTCACGCTGGGCCTGCCCATCATCCGCACGAGCGTCGACCACGGCACCGCCTTCGAGATCGCCGGCACCGGTGCGGCGAGCGGCGACAGCATGGTCAACGCCATCGACTACGCGGTGCGCCTCGCCCGCAACCGCCCGTAGGGGGACCTGTCATCGGGGACGGTTCTCTTTGACAGGTTTTTCGGCGGCTTCGCCGAAAAACCTGTCAAAGAGAACCGTCCCCGATGACAGGTCGGGACGGACCGCATGTGGACAAGTGGTGGGGTAAACTCCGTCCTTGAAACGCGGTGAGACTCCCGCTATCATCAGACAAGTGCTTTTTCGAAGTGGGACCATGCTCCTGGGTCCCCACCTGAACGGCGCCCGCCGCGGCAGCTGTCTGGTCAGACAACGGATTCCCTCTCGCCCTGCGCGAGCCCTGTCTTCCCGGATGCTGTCTCGGCACCGGGTTTTTTGATGGCGGCACCGCGCCGCACGAGAGAGGAAGGTGTTCTGACATAGCCAAGCAGCAAGGCCCTCGCCTCAACGAGGAGATCACAGCCCGCACCTGCCGCCTCATCGGCGTCGATGGCTCCCAGCTGGGCCTGTTCGGCGTCGCCGATGCCCTGCGCATCGCCGAAGAGCAGGGGCTCGACCTGGTCGAGATCGCGCCCAACGCCGATCCCCCCGTCTGCAAGGTGATGGACTACGCAAAGCACAAGTACGAGCAGGACCGCAAGGCCAAGGCCGCCCGCAAGAACCAGGCCAAGGTCGAGGTCAAGGAAATGAAGTTCCGCCCCAAGATCGACGTGGGTGACTACGAGACCAAGAAGGGACACGTGATGCGCTTCCTCAAGAAGGGTGCGCGCGTCAAGATCACGATCATGTTCCGCGGTCGCGAGATGGCCCACCCCGAGCAGGGCCTGAACGTGCTCGAGAGGCTGGCCGAGGACCTCAAGGACTTCGCCACCGTCGAGCAGCAGCCCCAGATGGAGGGCCGCAACATGCACATGACCGTCGCCCCCATCAAGGGCGCCTTCGACGCCAAGGACGACGGTACGAACGAGAAGGGAAATGACAATGCCTAAGATGAGGACCCACAAGGGCACGGCGAAGCGCTTCCGCCGTACCGGCACCGGCAAGATCATGCGTGCCAAGGCTTTCAAGAGCCACATCCTGACCAAGAAGAGCCCCAAGCGCATCCGCGGCTTCCGCAAGGAGACCGAGCTCGCCCCGGCCGACGTCAAGGTCGTTTCCTCTCGTATGGGCAACTAGCCGGCGCATCGCGTCGCATCTGATATCAGCAAGGAGTTGATCACACATGGCACGTATCAAGCGCGCAGTCGCCGGCCGCAAGAAGCGTCAGACCCTGGTCGAGCGCAGCAAGGGCTACTACGGCGTCCGCTCCCGCACCTTCCGTGGGATGAAGGAGCAGGTCCAGCACTCCCTCCAGTACCAGTACCGTGACCGTCGCAACAAGAAGCGCGACATCCGCAGGCTCTGGATCCAGCGCATCAACGCCGCCGCCCGCATCAACGACATGAGCTACTCGCAGTTCATGCACGGCCTCAAGCTTGCCGGCGTCGAGCTCGACCGCAAGGTCCTCTCGCAGATCGCCTACGAGGACGCCGAGGCGTTCGCCGCCCTGGCCGAGGTCGCCAAGAAGGCCATCGCCGCCGCCGAGTAACCACCTCGCGCACCGCACGAACCCAAGGGGGCCCGCACCGTCTGGTGTGGGCCCCTTCTTTCATGGTCCAGACACGTCAAAGAACGGGACACTCACCCCGGAGGATTCGTCCCACTTTGGGACGCCCGGCCCGGAGGATTCGTCCCACTTTGGGGCGCCAGGCCCGGAGGATTTGTCCCACTACGGGCGAGTCATGAGCGCAGCGAATGAGCGAGCGGAGCGAGCGCCGAGCCCGAGGTGGGACAAATCCTCCGGGGT
>SUUD01000193.1 GCA_015062715.1 Olsenella sp.
CACACGAAACGCGTAGGCGCCCCTCCACGCGAACGATGCGGGCGATCGTCACGCCCGGCATCGCCGACGCCGCCCAGTCATGGGGCGAATCGTATTCGCCTCACCCCCTCTGGGTATAAGGTACTTAAGGGTCCTTTCAGGAGAGGGGAGTGTCGTCATGATTCGAACGAACAGCGTCCAGCTCACCTGCCTGCCGGGGGCAATCGCCTACCGCCGCAAGTCGGCCTCGGGAGGCCCTGCCATCGTCGTGCTGCTCCCCGACGTCGAGCAGCCGGGCATCGCCACGATCTCGAAGACCTCCGGCGAGGCCATACCCGCAGCCAACAACCCAGAGGGCACCTATCCCGCCGCGGCCTTCGCCGAGGCGATCGAGCTCACGGCTGGCATGCCCTACCACAGGCAGGGGAAGCCGGCCGCCCCGCAGGCGCCGGAGCCCGAGCCCGACCCGGAGACCGAGGAGCTGGAGGGCGAGGTCGAGGTCATTGTCGACGGCGCCGACTACGAGCGCATCGTCGACGCCTACACCGACAAGTCGGGAAGGCTCTCGTACGACCTCATGAACAAGGAGATGGTCCAGTTCGCCCATAAGAGCAACATGGTCTCCCGCATGATCGCGGCAGGGGAGGACGAGGACGCCATCGTGCGCTACGTGGTGGCAACCAAGTTCCAGAACGCCAGCGGAAACAAGGACCTCACCGACGAACAGGTCGCCCTCATCGCCGAGCTCATCGACGAGGTGAGCCCCCGCGGGGCCTTCAAGGAGCTGCGCTCCAAGGTCCGCTCCATGCTCGGCGAGGCCAAGCGGGGCTAGCCACCCTGAACATCGCGCTCTCTGGCGGGTGGCGGCCTTCGGTCGCCGCCCGCCCTCGTTGCGCCGTGCGAAAAGTATCGGGTGCTTGAACAAATCCAAACTTCCCGTGGGCGCGCCGCCGTCTCTCGCGTAAAGTATCACCCGGAACGTACCTCCAAGCACAGAAGGAGAATGCCAATGCCAGTCGATGACATCGAGACCATGGGTTCCGCCGACGCCCCGGACGCGATCTACGACGCCCGTACCCTCGGCACGCCCAAGATGGTGCTCTTCGGCCTGCAGCACCTGTTCGCCATGTTCGGCGCGACCGTTCTGGTGCCCGCGCTCACCGGCCTTTCTGTCCAGGCGACGCTGCTGTTCGCCGGCCTCGGCACCCTGCTCTTCCACTTCCTCGCCAAGGGCAAGGTCCCGGCCTTCCTGGGCTCCTCGTTCGCCTTCATCGCAGGCTATGCGGCCATCGCCCCCAATGGCGAGCCCGAGCTGCTTCCCTACGCGTGCCTCGGCGTTGCCTGCGCCGGCCTTCTCTACCTGGTCCTGGCCGCACTCTTCAAGGCCTTCGGCACCGAGCGCGTCATGGAGTACTTCCCGCCCGTGGTGACCGGTCCCATCGTCATCTGCATCGGCCTCATCCTGTCGAGCTCGGCCATCAACAACTGCTCGGCCGACTGGCGCGTCGCCATCGTCGCCATCGTCACGATCATCCTGTGCAACATCTTCGGCAAGGGCATGGTCAAGGTCGTGCCCATCCTCCTAGGTGTCGTCACCTCGTTCATCTGCGCCGCCATCTTTGGTGACGTCGACTTCGCCGCCATCGCCGCCGCCCCCTGGGTCGGCCTGCCCGTCGTGTGGGACAACACCGCCCTCAGCCTCTTTACCGGTGGCATGGACACGGGCCTGGCCATCACCGCCATCGTCACGATCATGCCCATCGCCTTCGCGACCATGATCGAGCACATCGGCGACATCTCCGCCATCAGCTCCACCTGCAACCGCAACTACATCAAGGAGCCCGGCCTGCACCGCACCCTGCTTGGCGACGGCTTGGCGACCATCCTGGCCTCCCTCTTCGGCGCCCCCGCCAACACCACCTACGGCGAGAACACCGGCGTCCTGGCCCTCACCAAGGTCTTCGACCCGCGCGTCATCCGCATCGCTGCCGTCTTCGCGATCGTGCTCTCGTTTTGCCCCAAGTTCGCCGCCATCATCGGCGCCATGCCGTCCAGCGTCATCGGCGGCGTCTCGCTGGTCCTCTACGGCATGATCTCTGCCGTGGGCATCCGCAACCTCATCGAGAACCACGTCGACTTCACCGTCACCCGCAACATCCTCATCGCGGCCCTCATCCTGGTTCTCTCCATCGGCATCGCCAACAGCGCCGCCGGCGCCATCGCCTTCACCGTGGGCTCGGTCACCATCTCGCTCTCGGGCCTGGCCATTGGCTCAATCGTGGGCATCGTCCTCAACGCGCTTCTGCCCAAGGCGGAGTAAGGCAGTACACACCCGCATTTCGAGGGCGACGGCCGCACGGTCGTCGCCCTTCTCATGTCAACTGCCCATGCGGATGGTCAGGACGTTCATGCCGAGCACGTTCTGGTACTGGACGTCATCTGCCATGCGAAAGACGAGGCGGATGCCCACGTTCCTGAGCCTGTCATCTGGGTCTGTCTGCGACAGCCGCTCAGACGGGTCGAAGGGGACGCAGTCGTCCTTGATACGCAGGATGATCGTCTCACCCTTGTGGACGACACGGATGTCCACGGAGTGTCGCCTCGAGTCCTTCATGAAGCCGTGGCTCACCACGTTCCCGGCCATCTCTTCCATGGCGAGCGCCGAGAAGTAGGCGACCCTCTCGGACATGCCGTGTTCCCGGCAGAAGTCCCAGACCTTGTCGGACACCAGAGCGACGCCCTCGATGTCCTTGACGCTCACGTCAAGACGGTCGGCATCGGGCGCGCCAAAGTCCTCGGGGATGACAAGGAGCTCGTCCATGGTCCGGGGCGGCCTTCTGTTCTTCATGAAGGCATAGGCGACGATGACGAAGGTCGTCACCACGCCGTTGAGAATGTTGGCAACATACACGCCGATGATGCCCATGGTTGGCGCAAGGACGAAAGAGAACGCCGCCACGCAGACAACTCCGTCGAGAAGGGCGAGCACATGAACGAGCCCCTGCTTGTTTGACACCTGCGCATAGCACGTGAAGTGCATGCAGATGATGCTGAAGGGCATGCAGAGGGGCAGCAGGCGGAATCCCCAGGCGGTCATGGCGTAGACGGGGCCGGAGGAGACCGAGAAGAAGATGCCTGCCAATGGCTGCGCAAGGGCCATCACCCCTGCGTCGATGACAAGCATGAGGGGGATGAATCGGAGGAACATGACGCGGAACACGTCGGTCAGCGTCTGGCGGTCCTCCTCGCCGACGCTCACGCTGATGACCATGCGGGAGACGGCCAGCATGCCGGCCGGGATGGCCCAGACGATGTTGAGCAGGCTGTTCGAGGCGGCAAACGCAGAAATCGCCATGGAGCCGGCGGAGGCCTCCAGCACGTGGTTCACGACCAGTCCTCGCAACGTGAGGTAGATGTTTCCCGCCGCGCCGGGCAAGCCAATGCGGGCGATTTCGGACACCTCGCGCCATGACAGGCCGCGGACGCGCAGGCTGAACATCGACCTGCCCGTCATGAAGGCCTCTGCCTGGACCGCCAGGAACACCCACAGGCCAAGGGAGCCGGCAAGGGCAAGGCCGATGGCCTCGAGGCCCATGATACCGACCAAGACGTAGTTGAGCACGACGTTGGCAACGGCGTAGGCGATGCTGGCCACCAACGCCCTGCGGCCCCTGTTCTCGAGGGAGAGGAACATGGCAAGCGAGTTCCCGAGCATGAGCGGGACGATCCCCAGGGCCTGACCGATCAGGTACGTGTTGAATATGGGCCTTACGGCGGCGTCTTGCGTGAGGGGCGAGGTCAAGTCGAAGATGCCCATGACCAGGAAGAGTGCCGTGAACAGAAGCGCGAGCACCGACGATGCGATGATGGTGAGCGAGAAGACGTTCTGAATGCGGCCGACGTGGTCTTCTCCCAGGTGCCTCCCGCACAGGATCGACGAGCCTCCGATAAGAACGGTCCCGACCGCAGTGACGAGTAGGCTGAGCGGCAGGTACAGGCCTACGGCACCCATCGCCTCGATGCCGACGTAGT
>SUUD01000194.1 GCA_015062715.1 Olsenella sp.
GATTCGTCCCAGGCAAAGGCAGGGGCGGCGCCCCACATGGAACGCCGCCCCAAGAAGTCGCTGCTGTGTCGCGCTAGGCCGCGCGAACGAGGACCGGCATCTGGGCCCCGCCCACACACTCGGGCGTGACGATGACCCGCTGGATGGTGGGGTCGCTCGGCAGGTCGAACATGGTCTGCTGGAGCGTGGCCTCGCAGATGGCGCGCAGGCCGCGGGCGCCCGTGCCGCGCTTGAGCGCGAGCTTGGCGATCTGGGTGAGCGCCTCGGGCTCGAACTCGAGGGAGACGCCCTCGAGCGCGAACATCTTGACGTACTGCTTGACCAGGGCGTTGCGCGGCTCGGTGAGGATGGAGACCAAGTCCTCCTCGCGCAGCTCCTTGGTGGAGCAGATCACGGGGATGCGGCCCACGAGCTCGGGAATCATGCCAAAGTCGTGCAGGTCCATGGGCGTGACCTCGGCCATGAGCTCGTCGGTGGCGTCCTCGACCTTCTTGGCGAGCTCGCCGTTGAAGCCGACGCCCTTCTTGCCAATGCGGTTGGCCACGATCTTGTCGAGCCCCACGAAGGCACCGCCACAGATGAACAGGATGTTGGTGGTGTCGATGCGGATGAGCTCCTGCTGGGGGTGCTTGCGCCCGCCCTGCGGGGGCACGGAGGCGATGGTCCCCTCGAGGATCTTGAGCAGCGCCTGCTGCACGCCCTCACCCGAGACGTCGCGCGTGATGGAGAGGTTCTCGGCCTTGCGGGCGATCTTGTCGATCTCGTCCACGTAGACGATGCCCACCTGCGCGCGCTCGACGTCGCCGTCGGCGGCGGTGATGAGCTTGAGCAGGATGTTCTCAACGTCCTCGCCCACGTAGCCCGCCTCGGTGAGGGTGGTGGCGTCGGCGATGGCGAAGGGCACCTCGAGCATGCGGGCCAGGGTCTGGGCGAGAAGCGTCTTGCCCGTGCCGGTGGGGCCCAGCAGCAGGATGTTGCTCTTTGCCAGCTCGACGTGCTCCTCGCCGGGGACGTCGGGCACGTCGCCGATCATGATGCGGCGGTAGTGGTTGTAGACGGCCACGCTCATGGCGCGCTTGGCGTCGTCCTGGCCCATGACGTACTGCGAGAGCTCCTCGTAGATTTGGTGCGGCGTGGGGAGGTTGGCGATGAGCGGCGCCTCGCCGTACTCGGGGGGCACGAGGTCGGCCGCCTCGGCCTCGGCGATGATGTCGCCGCAGGCGTCGACGCACTCGTCGCAGATGTAGACGCCGCCCGTCCCCTGGATGAGCTTGCTCACCTGGTCGCGGGTCTTGCCGCAGAACGAGCAGCGGATCTCGTCCGTGCCAAACCCGTCAAACTGGTCGAACCCTGCCATTGGCTACTCCTCGTTCGCCTGCTCGACGCGCGACTTGATGACCTTGTCGACCAGGCCGTACTCGAGGGCCTGCTGGGCGCGCAGGTAGTTGTCGCGCTCGGTGTCGGCGTTGACCTTCTCGATGGGCTGGCCCGTGGCGTCGGCCAGGATCTCGTTAAGGTGCTGGCGAATCCACTTGGTCTCGTCGGCGACGATCTGGATGTCGGTCTGCTGGCCCTCGACGCCCGACGAGGGCTGGTGGATGAGGACCATGGAGTTGGGAAGCGCCATGCGCTTGCCCTTGGCGCCGCAGGCAAGAAGCACGGCGGCCATGGAGGCGGCCATGCCCACGCAGATGGTGGAGACCTCGGGCTTGATGAAGTTCATGGTGTCCAGGATGCCCAGGCCCGCGTAGACCTCGCCGCCGGGCGAGTCGATGTAGAGGGCGATGTCCTTGTCGGGGTCCTGGCTCTCGAGGTGCAGGAGCTGGGCGATGACGAGGTTGGCGCTCTCGCGGGTGATGGGCTCGCCGAGGAACACGATGCGGTCGTTGAGCAGGCGCGAGTAGATGTCGTAGCTACGCTCGCCGCGCGGGGTCTGCTCGATGACGTAGGGAATCAGAGGGATGTTGGTGGGGGTATGCATGTGCGTCACTCCTTGCTATACGAAATGTCGGCCACGGCTCATGATACCCACCGCGGCCGACATCAATTCGCAGGGACGAAGGGCTACTCCTCGGAGGCGGTCTCCTCGGCAGGGGCCTCCTCGGCGGCAGCGGCATCGGCGGCGCGCCTCTCGGCGACCTCGTCGACGTAGTTCACCGGCGCGTTCTCGGTCAGCCACTT
Organism: Olsenella sp.; assembly: GCA_015062715.1. Lineage (GTDB taxonomy): Bacteria > Actinomycetota > Coriobacteriia > Coriobacteriales > Atopobiaceae > SIG37. The sequence continues at coordinate 2,182 of SUUD01000194.1, forward strand.
GAGGGCCTTGGTGCGGCGGATGGACTCGCGGACGGCGGGCAGGTTGCCGGCCTTCCTGAACTGCTCGTAGAGGGACTCGACCTCGGCACCGGCCTTGGCGAACTCCTCCTTGACCTCCTCGACGGTGGCCTCGATGTTGAGGTGCTTGGCCAGGGCGTCGAGGGCCAGCGACTGGCGGGCGCGCTCCTCGGCCTGCTTGCGCAGGTCGGCGACGAAGTCCTCGGCCTTGATGCCCCTCATCTGGAGGAACATGTCAAGCGACATGCCCTGCGACTGGAGATTGCCCAGGACCTGCTGAGCGGTCTCGTTGAAGACCTGGTCGACGTACTCGCTGGGAACCTCCTCGAGGGTGAGGTGCTCGGCGATGGCCTCGACGGCGCGGTCCTCCTTGAGGCCGGGGAGGCTGACCTTCTTGTCCTGCTCGATCTCCTCCTTGATGGCGTCGCGGAGCTCGGCGATGGTGTCGAAGCCGAAGCCCTTCTTGACGACCTCGTCGGTGAGCTCGGGAATGACGCGCTGCTTGATGGCGTTGAGGGTCACCTTGAGCTTGTGGGTGACCTCGTGGACGTGGTCGTCGTGCTCGTGGGTCTCGGTCCACTCGACGTCCTTGCTCTCGCCCTTCTTGAGGCCCTTGATGGCATCCTGGAGCTCCTGCGGCATGCCAAAGCCGTCGAGGGTGGCCATGCGGTTCTTGCCGGCCCAGTCCTCGGAGCCCTCGACGTTGTCGATGTCGACCTGGACGACGTCGCCCTCCTCGGCGACGCGCTCCTCGTCCTCGATGTCCTCGTAGGAGGCCTGGTAGCTCTGGAGCTGCTCAATCTGCTGGTCGATCTCGGCCTCGGTGACCTCCTCGGGGGGCATGTTGATGGTGGGGGCGTCATAGGAGTCGAGCTCGGCCTCGGGACGCACGGGGACGGTGACCTCGATCACGTAGTCGGTGCCGTCCTCGGCGAGCTTGGGCTCGTCGCCAAAGCTGGTCTGGCCCATGGGGACGACGTCCAGCTCGTCGATCATGAGGGGCTCGACCTCGTTGAGCAGGTCGTTGGTGGCCTGCGCGAGGACGGCCTCGCGGCCGACGATGCCGTCGATGACGGGGCGCGGGGTGTGTCCCTTGCGGAAGCCCTGGAAGTTGTACTTGTTGGCGATGTCCTTGTACGCCTTCTTGATCGCGGCGTCGACGTCCTTGGCGAGGACGGTGACCTCGGCGACCAGCTTGTTGTCCTTGGGCTCCTGGGCCTTGACGGTGATGTTCAACGCTTCCTCCAGTGTCTCGTGCTCGTGCGGTTTGCTCCGCGAGCATAGCCTCGCGGCCAGCCGGCCGCACGTTTGCCTGTACCCTGCGCCATGCGGTTTGATGGTGCGGGCGAAAGGGTTCGAACCTTCACGGGTTGCCCCACTGGAACCTAAATCCAGCGCGTCTGCCAATTCCGCCACGCCCGCATCAAAGGCACATAGCCTTGCAATCATAGCAAAGACCACGGATTTGACACATCACGTGGGGCTTCTTCATGCAAAGGCCGTGGAGGGACAGGATGGCGGGCGCCCGTGACAAGAAGGCGTCAGACGTCTGACGCGTTCTCACCCTGCCGGAATGCCATCGCGTCAGACGTCGGATGTGTTCTCGGGGCGGGGCCAAAGGGTCGTCCCTTGCCCGCCCCCCCTCGCTCACAGGTCCTGCAGGGCGTACGTCCCCAGCGCCGAGGCGCGCCTGGCCGCGATGGACTGGACCAAGGCCGTGGCCTGCGACATGGTCGAGACCAGGTCGATGCCGCGCCCGATGGCCTCCGAGCGCATGAGCGCGCCGTCGCCGCG
>SUUD01000195.1 GCA_015062715.1 Olsenella sp.
CCGGCTGCCGCTGCATGGCGCTCCCCGTCAACCGCGACGAGATCTAGTCAGGCGCGCTCACGCTCGCTGGTAACCCGCAGAGGGGCCCGGTCACAGACCGGGCCCCTCTTGTATGCCGACACGGACTCTCATCGTCACACCTTACATGCGGTGCCTTGGTACGAACGAACCTACCGAGCGGTGCGTTGCTCCGCCCATGCCGCATCGTCGCACCGTCCGCGCGGTGCGTTGATGCGACAAGCGCCAGCGCGCCGACATGAAGAAGGGGCGGCACCCGAAGGCGCCGCCCCCAATACGCGATGATCAGGAGACCTACGCAGGCACGACCATGAACGCGATGGTAAGGATGATCATGCAGGCCACGGACATGACCAGGATGATCTTGGTGCAGAACTTGACCCAGGTGCTGTACTCGATGCGCGAGAGGGCCAGGCCACCCATGATGGCACCGGAGGTCGGGGTGATCAGGTTCACGACACCAGAGGCGGCGCAGAAGACCATGACCATGACCGACGGGCTGAAGCCGAGCTGCTGCGCCAGGGGCCCCATGATGGGCATGGAGACGCCAGCCATGCCGGAGGTCGAGGGGATGAGGAAGGACAGCAGGAAGTACAGCAGGTAGGAGCCGATCGAGAAGACGACGCCCGACGTGCCGGCCAGGGCGCTGGAGGCGGCGGCCAGGACGTACATGGACAGACCGGTCTCGGACATGAGGACGGAGACGCCACGGGCGAGGGCGATGACCATGACGACGGACATCATGTCGCCGGCGCCAGCCATGAACTCGTCGACGATCTCACGCTCGGAGAGGCCACCGACGACACCGATGATGATGGCAAGCAGCAGGAACCACGTGGTGGCCTCCTGGAAGTACCACCAGCCCAGGGGCACGCCGGTCAGGAAGCTGGACCAAGAGTTGCCATCGGGGTCGAAGCCGGGGTTGAACAGGTCGACGCCCAGGTCCTCCCAGGGGATGAAGGAGATGATCATGATGACGAAGGCAGCGGCGAAGATGACCAGGACGCCCTTCTGCTTGCCGGTGAGCTTCACGTCGGTGCCGGCCTCCTCGGAGGCGTCGCCTAGGCGGCCTCGGCGTTGGAGCGCTCGGTGGCCGAGAGCAGGGTGCGCTCGGGGTCGGCCTTGACCATCTTGGCGTACTGGAGCACGAAGAAGACCGCGATGGCGTAGGTGACGACGAGCAGGATGAGGCCGAGGCCGATGAAGACGACCTGGTTGCCGGTGATGCCCACGCCGTCAAGGGCGGCGCCAGCGGCACCGACGGCGAAGGGGTTGACCGTGGAGCCCAGGCAGCCGACGCCGGCACCCAGCAGGACGATCATGGCGCCCGTGAGGCTGTCGAAGCCGGCAGCCATCATCGTGGCGGAGAGCAGGGCGTAGAAGCCGACGGTCTCCTCGCACATGCCGTAGGTGGTGCCACCCAGGGCAAAGATGGCCATCAGGATGGGGATGAGCTTGAGCTCGTTGCCGCCCATCTTCTTGACGAGCACCGCAATGCCGTCGGCGATGGCGTTCGTCTTGTTGACGATGCCCAGGAAGCCGCCGAGGACCATGACGAACAGGCACACGTCGATGGCGTCGGCGAAGCCGCGGACAGGGGCCATCAGGAAGTCGGCGAGGGTCGCGCCGGTGACGACGCCTGCCTCTCCGTTGACCTCGTAGGTCGCCCCGTTGAGAAGGATCGTGACGATAGCCACGACCGCCAGGAGGATGAAGATGATGGAGAAGCTCGAGAGCATCTCCCTCTTCTTCTTGGGCTGTGCATTGTCTGCCATGACCAATGCTCCTTTCGGCGCCAAGCGCCCTTGTCTAGTGGTATACACCTAACGTAGGTAGGGTAATGGAAGTATGTGTTTCTAGCAAGTTTCAAAGGTGAACGGTATGCAATAGTCGGTGAATTTCACACACTTTCGCACGTCAACGCAATTCTTAGTAAATCTAGGTTTCATGGAGAATCGTTGAACCGGAATTGTGATGAACTGCAACTATACTGCGGCAATCTTCTGCTAATTTGCATGCTGTAGTAGCATTTGCCTCAAGGCATGCTTGCCTAACTCCATATTTCATTCAAATCTATAAATTTGTATGTTTATGCAATACATCGCATATATATACCCAGAATTGTATCCGTCGCGTTAAGCCGCAGGTAGATAGGGTTAAACCTGTCTATTTGGAGCAATGGGCAACGCACGGGCACAGCCCCGTCAGTCGTACTTCTCGTGCATGTAGGCGCTGAGCGTCGCCAGGCCCTCGCGCAGGACCTCCTCGTGGGCGCAGTAGCCCAGGCGCGCCCCGCGCGGGAGGTCGAAGCGGCTTCCCGGGACGAGCAGCACGCCCGTGTCGCGCAGCAGGTCAAGGCAGAAACTCTCGTCATCGACCGGGGTGTCGAGGCGCAGGTAGCTCACGCTCACACCCTTGGGAGGGATCCAGCTCGCACGCCCCTCACCTGCCATCCACTCGTTCACGATCGCGCGGTTGGTCTGGATGATGCCGAGGTTGCGCTCGACGATCTTGTCGCGGTTGCGCAGCACGTACGTGGCGAGCGCGTCGTTGAAGACGCCGCTGCAGATCATGGTGTAGTCGCGCAGGACGCGCATGCGGTCCGCAAGCTCCTTGTTGCTCACCGTCCAGCCGCAGCGAGCGGCAGGCACGCTGTAGTCCTTGCTCACGCTGTTGGTGCAGACGCCCTTGTCGTAGAGGTCGACGATGCTCGTGCACGTCTCGGGCTCCTCCAGCGGGAAAAAGACCTCGTCGCACAAGACCCAGGCGTCAACACTCTTGGCGATCTCGACGATCTCCTCCAGGACCTCGGTGGTAATGATTGTGCCCAGGGGGTTGCTCGCGTTGTTGAGGCAGATGAGCCTGGTGTCGGGAAGAACGAGCCGCTTGAGCTCGTCGAGCCGTGGCTGCCAGCCGTCTTCCTCGTGTATGACCCACTTGTCCACCTCGGCGCCAAACGCCTTGGGAAGCTCGTAGAGGGGCTGGTAGGTGGGATACTCCACGACCACGTGGCACCCCGGCTCGACCAGGGCAATGATGGCGTTGAGGTTGGCGCCGGTGCCGCCGTTCATCTGGAGCACGTTGTCTGGGTCGACGTGCTGGTAGAACTTGGCGACCTCGTGCTTGAAGTCGGCCGAGCCCTCGATCCAGCCGTAGTTCATCTTCTCCTTGTTGAGCTGCTCGTAAAAGGTGTCGCCACCCTGCCCGTCAAGCGCCAGGATCTCGGCCATGGTGAGGCTCGCGATGGTGCTCTGGGCAAGGTCGATGCGTGCCTGGTGCTCGTAGACGTTGAGGAACGACTCGACACCAACGGGATTGATGTTCATGCAAGCACCCCTCGAAAGAAGAGCCACCCCTGGAGACAGCTCCAAGGGTGGCAGACTTGCGCGGTCTTGTCGACCGATGCTACTTCAGGGTCGCGTACATGACGGCCTTGATGGTGTGCATACGGTTCTCGGCCTCCTCGAAGACGCGAGACTGCGGGCCCTCGAAGACCTCGTCGGTGACCTCCATCTCGGTGATGCCAAACTCCTCGGCGACCTCCTTGCCGTGGGTGGTGTTGGTGTCATGGAAGGAGGGCAGGCAGTGCAGGAAGATGGCGCGGGGGTTGGCCTCGGCCATGAGCTCGGAGGTGACGCGGTAGGGCGAGAGCATGGCGATGCGCTCGCCGAACAGGTCGTAGGACTCGCCCATGGAGACCCAGATGTCGGTGTAGAGGGCATCGCAGTTCTTGGCACCCTCGTGCGGGTCCTCGGTCAGGACGATCTCGCAGCCGTTCTCGGCAGCGATCTCGCGGCAGGTGGCGACGAGGTCGGCCTCCGGCATGCGGGCCTCGGGGCCGCAGGCGCAGAAGTTGATGCCGAGCTTGGCGCAGACGACCATCAGGGAGTTGGCGACGTTGTTGCAGCAGTCACCGAAGAAGGTGAGCTTCTTGCCGCGCACGTCGCCG
>SUUD01000196.1 GCA_015062715.1 Olsenella sp.
GATGGCGTCGTAGTGCAGAAGCTTGAAGCCGGCGCTCGCGATGGCGGCCTCGGCCTTGTCGCGGTCCTCGGGCTTGATCTTGAGCACGTCGATGGCGGTGTCGCCGTTGGACTGGAAGCAGTAGCCGTACTCGATGTTGACCTTGGTGGAGTCGAGCGCCTCGAGCATCTCGGCAAGGGCGCCCGGGCGGTCGGGGAGCTCGACGGCAAGGACCTTGGTCTTGGTGGCGCGGAAGCCGGCCTCCTCGAGCACGTCGACCGCGTGGAAGACGTTGTCGCAGATGATGCGGGCGACGCCGTAGTCGCTGGTCTCGGCGATGGTGAGGGCGTCCATGTTGACGCCGGCGTCGGCGAGCGTGCGGCACAGGGCCGCCAGACGTCCCTCGGAGTTCTCCAGGAATACCGTAAGCTGCATGATCATTACTTATCGTCTCCCCTCAGGTCGATGACGCGCTTTGCCTTGCCCTCGGAACGGGCGATGGACATGGGCTCGACCAGCTTGACCTTGATGCCAACGGACAGCGCGGCCTTGAGCTTGGACGAGATGTCCTTCTGGAGCTTCTCGATGGCCGACATCTGGTCGAAGTCGAAGTCGGGGTTGACCTCGACCTTGAGCGTGACCACGTCGAGGTGGTTCTTGCGGGTGAGCTCGATCTGGTACCAGGAGGCCACCTGCGGGAAGGTCTTCATGACATCCTCGATCTGGGACGGGAAGACGTTGACGCCGCGGATGATGAGCATGTCGTCGGTGCGGCCGTGCAGGCGGTCGATGCGGCGGTGGGTGCGGCCGCAGGCGCACTCACCGGGGATGATGCGGGTGATGTCGCGGGTGCGGTAGCGCACGACGGGCGTGGCCTCGCGGTCGACGGTGGTGAGCACCAGCTCGCCCCACTCGCCGTCGGGCAGGACCTCGCCGGTCTCGGGGTCGATGATCTCGGCGAAGAAGTGGTCCTCGGCCAGGTGCAGGCCGTTCTGCTCCATGCACTCGATGGCGACGCCCGGGCCCATGGTCTCGGTGAGGCCATAGACGTCGAGGACCTTGTAGCCCAGCTTTTCCTCGAGCTCGGCGCGGAAGTTGTCCGAGAAGGCCTCGGCGCCGTGGATGCCGGCGCGCAGGTGGAAGTCCTTCTTGGGGTCGAGGCCCATGGCAATGGCCGTGTCGGCGATGTACATGGCGTAGGAGGGCGTGCAGCAGATGATGGTCGAGCCCATCTCGCGCAGGACGCGAATCTGGCGCTCGGTGTTGCCCGCGCTCATGGGGATGGTGGTGCAGCCGGCCTTGATGCCGCCGTAGTGGGCGCCTAGGCCGCCGGTGAACAGGCCGTACCCATAGCAGACGTGGCAGATGTCGTCCTCGCCGCCGTCGGCATACCAGATGCCGCGGGCAAAGCAGTCGCCCCAGATGTCGAGGTCGTGCTCGGTGTAGCCGCCCACGGTGGCGATGCCGGTGGTGCCGGAGCTCATGTGGATCTCGCGGACGTCCTTCATGGGCACGGCGAACATCTTGTAGGGGTAGTTGTCGCGCAGGTCCTGCTTGGTGGTGAAGGGGGCCTTCGCGAGGTCGTCGAGGGTCTCGACGGCGTAGGGGTCAAAGCCGGCCTGGTCAAAGAGGTCGTGGTAAAACTCCACGTTCTCATAGCACTTGATCACGGTCTTCTTGATGCCCTCGAGCTGGATGGCCTCCAGCTGGTCGTGGGGCATCGTCAGGATGTCCTGCGGCTTCTTCATGGCGTGCCTCTCGTTGCTTGCAGTCTTTCCGGTACAGTTTCCGGCCCCTGTATGGTAGGACAAGGGAGCGCCTGCCCCCAATGCGGCTGCAATTCATTTATCGACGCGACACATTGGGTTAAGGCTGCGAACAGGCTGAAGCCCGACAGGTTGGCCGGGCCCTGCCAGGGCGTTGCACCTTTTGGTGCAACCGCCTGGCACCCCGTCGCAGGTCGATGCGACTTTCGCGTATGCTACAGGCAGGCTATCCATGCGTTGGAAGGGGAGCGTCATGTCAGAGAAGACCGTCATCGTGGGCGACCTCAACGAGACCAACATGATCTCGACCATCGTGAGCTTTGCGGACGATGGCTCGGGTTACTCCATGCCCGAGGTCATCAAGGTCACGCCCGGCTTCAAGAAGGGCATCGAGTACGTCCTGCCCACCTTCGTTCGCCAGGTGCGCAACGCCATCCGCCGCGGCCGTCACCAGAACATCGTGGGCATCGCGCTGGCCTCGGCCGGCGAGGTCGACCCCAAGACCGGCAAGGTCCTCTCGGCCAACAGCAGCATGCCCGGCTGGGCCGGCATCAACCTCAAGGAGGAGTTCGAGCGCGAGTTCGACCTCCCCGTGAGCGTCATCAGCGAGATCCACGCGTCCGTGCTGGGCGAGGACCGCTGGGGCGAGAGCAGCGACAAGAACGACAGCCTGGTCGTGAACGTCGCAACCGACATCGTGGGCGCCTACCTCAAGGGCGGGCTCATCCAGTTGGGCATGGACCAGGTCGACCACCTTGGCAAGACCGAGGTTGACGGCGTGCGCCTCGAGACGGTTGCCACCGTCCCCGCCATCATCGACCACTACGGCGACATTGGCGGCGACCGCGTGTTTGGCCACGACAAGCGCCGTCCGCGCGGCTATGCCATGACGCCCGCCGAGATGTGCAAGCGCTCGACCCAGGGCGGCGAGGCGCTGGCGATCGAGGCCCTGCGCTGGGGTGGTCTGCCCCTGGGCAAGGCCATCGCGGCGCTTGACCTAGGCGTCGATGAGGTCGTGATCACCGGCGCCGACGTCGTCGAGTTTGGTCCCGTGTGGGCCGACGCAGTGCGCGAGGGCCTGGGTGGCTCCATCAAGGTGAGTGTCGCCAGCCACCGCGACCACGCCACGCTCGTGGGCACCGCCGAGAACCTCCTGCGCCCCGCGTTTGCATAGGGATTGAGCCGTCGGCGGGCTTATCTGACGCAGGTTGACAACGCCTTGGCGCGATTTGTGAGATTCCGGTCATCTAGGCCGCCTTTCGTTGGTGAGGGGCGGCCTTTTCCATGCGTGTCGGGGGCTGGCGGCCGTGACGCGCTCTGCGTGGCGCGTCGATTCTCCGACCTCCGACGCATGTGAGGCCCATCTTGCCGTCTGGCAGGACCGGAATCTCATAAAACGCGCCAACACGTCTGCAACTAGTGCGTCCAGGGGCACTTCGCTATGGCGCCGGCGAGAACTCGCCCGTCGCGTAGTCGATGACGTAGCCCTTGGCGCAGTTGTGGACCTCGACCTCGACGTCCAGGCTGCCGTCGCTCGACCGGATGTCGACGATGACGCTGCGACAGACCAGCTCGTCTCCCTCGTAGACGGGCTGGGCGCTGTAGAACACGGTGCCGTCTTTGTGGCGGAAGAGCCAGTCGCGGACCTGTTGCTCGCACCAGGACATGCCGCCCTGGCGGTCGTTGGCACCCACGTTCTGCGTGCGCGTTCCCCAGACGAGGTTCTCGATCGCGTCCACGCCACCGAGCGACTTGGCCACCAGGTGCGATCGGTTGTAGAAGAAGCCGCTGTAGGTGCTGCCGTCCGGCAGCTCGATCTCGACCTGCTCGTTGTGCCCCCAGCCGGAGGGGCGGAGGTCGAGGGTGTCCTCGCGCTCGCGGGCGATGCCCTCGTCGACCATCTCGTAGGTGATGGTGCCGGCAGCGCGTCCCGCGCGCCCCAGCTCGTCAAGAGGGGAGTACCATATCTGGCCCGCGGGTATCGTGACGTCGACGGTGGCCGGGCCAAGCTGGGTGACGTAGTTGGGCGAGGCCGCCTCGTCCCACTCGGTCCAGGTGAGGTCGCGCGTGGGCGGCATGGCCGGGATGACGGTGTCGACGTCGGGGTTTCGGTAGAACTGTCGCTGCCGGTAGATGTCGGCGGCGGTGACGAGCACGTAGC
>SUUD01000197.1 GCA_015062715.1 Olsenella sp.
CCTGCTCGCGCATGACGCGCGCCACGTGGGCGAGCAGGACGAGGGAGTCGGCGCCCTCGTAGGCGGGGTCGGTGTCGGGGAAGAGCTTGCCGATGTCGCCCGCGCGCATGGCGCCGAGGATGGCGTCCATGAGGGCGTGCACGAGCACGTCGGCGTCGGAGTGGCCGAGCAGGCCCGTGGGGTGGTCGATGTGCACGCCGCCGAGGATGAGCTCGCGCCCCTCCACGAGGCGGTGCACGTCATGGCCGTGGCCTATGCGCATCAACGTTCGTCACCTCCACAGGCGGCGCGGCAGATCCTGCCGTCGAGAATGGCCTCGACGGGGGCGACGTCCTCGGGGACGGTCACCTTGAGGTTGTCACGCGGGCTCTCGACCATGATGACGCGGCCGCCAGCGTGCTCCATGACCATGGCGTCATCGGTGCCGACGAAGCCGTCCTCCCCAGCGCGCAGGTAGGCCGCCCGCAGCGATTCGAGCCGGAAGACCTGCGGGGTCTGGGCCACCCAGTAGCGCGAGCGGTCGGGCGTCGAGGTGACCGTGGTCCCCTCGACGATCTTGAGGGTGTCGATGGCGGGGTGCCCGCAGACGGCGCCGTCGACCGTCTCGTCGAGGGCGACCGCCTCGATGGCCGCCTGGATGGTCTCGGGGAGCACGAGCGGACGGGCCCCGTCGTGGATGGCGACGATCTCGGTGCCGTCGGGTGCCGCGGCGAGCCCCGCGGCGCAGGACTGCTGCCGCGTCTTCCCCGAGGGGGCGAAGGTCACGGGCGTGCGCAGGTCTAGTTTATCGACCGCGAGCTCGCGGAAGGCCTCGAGCTGGTCGGGTGGGCACACGATGACGATGTGGGACACGGCGGGCGCCGCGTCGAGGGCGATGAGCGACCAGCACACCATGGGGAGGCCGCAGAGCTCGAAGAGCTGCTTGCCGCCCCGGTTGCCGAAGCGCTCGCCCGAGCCGCCCGCGGCGACGATGGCGCAGGCGCGGACGCCGCCCTCCTCGGGGAGGATGGCGGCGGGGGCGGGGCAGGTCATGCGCGCGGGGCCCGTCATTCTCGCTTGCCCCACATGCGGTAGAGGCTGTCAGCCAGGATGGACGGGTTGTTGACGCCGATGTCGTCGAGGCGCTCGGGGTTCTGCTCCATGTCGTCGAGGAGCTCCTGGAGCGAGCCGTACTCGTCGACGATCTTGTCGGCCATGCCCTCGCGCACGACGGAGACGCGGCTGAGGGTCCGAAGGCCGAGCGGGGCGACGACGCTGTCCTCGCGGCGCTGCTCGAGGCCAAGGGCCTCGCCCACGGCCGACGGGGTGAGCGCGCGGCGCGAGGCGAGCTCGGAGAGGCGGGTGCGGATGGCCTTGGCCGCCTCGGGCGAGGAGTCCTGGGCATAGTCGCGCACCAGCAGGGTGTACTCGTCGTCGAGGTCGCGGGAGAACTCGGCCCGCTGCATCTCGACGGTCGTGCCCTCCTTGCCCAGCTGGGCGATGATGCCGCGCAGGCTGGCGTCGGTCTTCACGAGCAGCTCGAACTGGAGCAGCATCTGCGTGACGTCGGCGAGCGTGACGAAGTTGTCCATCTCCAGCGACGTGAGGCGCAGAAGGCCGCGCTCGAGGGTGGCGCGGGTGTTCTGGAGGGTGACCAGCAGCTGGTTTGCCGAGGTCATGAGCTCGGAGACGGGGCGCAGCTGGAAGGCCTTGCCATCGACGTACACCGTCACCACCTGGCGCCGCTCGGAGACCGAGATGACCATGGCGTGGGTGAGCAGGCTCACGCGCGCGGCGGTGCGGTGGCGCATGCCCGTCTCGCTGGTGGGCAGGGACGGGTCGGGGTTGAGGTGGAAGTTGGCGCGCAGGATCTGCGTGAAGTCGCGGTCGATGACGATGGCGCCGTCCATCTTGGAGAGCTCGAAGAGCCTGTTGGCCGTGAAGGAGATGTTGAGCGGGAAGCCGTCGTTGCCGGCGGCGAGCACCGCCTCGGAGTCGCCCACGCAGATGAGGGCGCCGAGCCTGCCGGCGATGATCATGTCGAGGGCGTGGCGCAGGGCCGTCCCCGGCGACGTGAGGCTGACGGCCTCGTCGAAGGTTATGGGCGTCTCGTCATGAGCCTGCCTCGTGGCCTCGGTGGCGCTCGTCTCTCCCATGGGCATACCTCCCCTCCCCGCTTCTCGCATCTTTCAGAATACCATGCCGGGGTCCCCGTGGGGACCCCGGTTGAGGAAGCTACTCTGAGGCCGAGGCGCCGCCGGCGGCACCGGACCCGGCGCCGGGCCGGCTTGCCGCGGGCGCGGCCGACCAGCTCGTGGACGACGTGGGCAGCTCGAGGTGGGTGCGCTCGGTGACCTGGGGGATCTCGCCCGTGGTCACCTCGAAGGTGAGCTCGCCGTCCTTCTCGTCCACCATGATGATGTCGCCCGACTTCCACTCGCCCTGGAGCATGCGCTCGGCGAGCGGGTCCTCGACCATCGTCTGGATGGCGCGGCGCAGCGGGCGCGCGCCGTAGATGGGGTCGGTGCCCTCCTTGGCGACGAGGTCGCGGGCGGCGTCCGTGAACTCGATGGACATGCCCTGGGCGATCATGCGGTTGCGCAGGTCGACCACCATGAGGTCGACGATGCCGCGCAGCTGCTCCTTGGTGAGCGACTTGAAGGTCACGATCTCGTCGACGCGGTTGAGGAACTCGGGCCGGAAGAGCTTCTTGAGCTCGGCGGTGACGCGGCTCTTGATCTCCTTGTCGGAGAGGCCGGCGTCGGCCGAGGAGCCAAAGCCCATGGGGGCCGTGACCGCGATCTCGCGGGCGCCAACGTTGCTCGTCATGATGATGACGGTGTTGGAGAAGTCGACCTTGCGGCCCTGCCCGTCGGTGAGGCGACCCTCGTCCAGGATCTGCAGCAGGATGTTGAAGACGTCCGGGTGGGCCTTCTCGATCTCGTCGAAGAGCACGACGGAGTAGGGCTTGCGGCGGACGGCCTTGGTGAGCTCGCCGCCCTCGTCGTAGCCCACGTATCCCGGAGGCGCGCCGACGAGCTTGGAGACCGCGAACTTCTCCATGAACTCGGACATGTCGAAGCTGATGAGGGCGTCCTCGCTGCCAAAGAGGAACTCGGCAAGCGACTTGGCCAGCTCGGTCTTGCCCACGCCCGAGGGGCCCAAGAAGATGAACGAGCCACCGGGGCGGCGCGGGTCCTTGAGCGGCGAGCGGCTGCGGCGGATGGCGCGCGAGACCGCCGAGACGGCCTCCTCCTGGCCGATGACGCGCTGGTGCAGGGCGTCCTCGCAGCGCAGCAGCTTGGAGGCCTCGGCCTCGCTGAGGTTGGAGACGGGCACGCCGGTCATCGCCGAGACGACGTCGGCGACGTCGTCGGCGTCGACCGTGACGATGTTCTCGGAGAGGCGGCGGTGCCAGTCCTGCTCGAGCTCGTCGCGCTTGGCCGAGAGCTCCTTCTCGCGGTCGCGCAGGCGCGCCGCCTCCTCGAACTCCTGGGCGCTCGCGGCAGCGGACTTCTCGTCGTGGACGCGGGCGAGCTCCTCGTCGATCTCGGCGATCTCGGGCGGGAGGGTCATCTTGTGGACGCGGGTGCGGGCGCCGGCCTCGTCGATGACGTCGATGGCCTTGTCGGGCAGGAAGCGGTCCTGGATGTAGCGGGTCGAGAGCGTGACCGCGGCGCGGATGGCGTCGTCGGTGTAGCGGACGTGGTGATGCTCCTCGTAGCGGTCCTGCAGGCCCTTGAGGATGAGCACCGTGTCCTCGACGGAGGGCTCGCCCACGTTGACCGGCTGGAAGCGGCGCTCGAAGGCGGAGTCCTTCTCGATGTGCTTGCGGTACTCCTCGGCGGTGGTGGCGCCGATGACCTGGATCTCGCCGCGCGACAGGGGCGGCTTGAGGATGGAGGCGGCGTCGATGGAGCCCTC
>SUUD01000198.1 GCA_015062715.1 Olsenella sp.
GCGAAAGCGGGCGGGGAAGGGCAGCGCGTCGGGCAGGGGCAGGCCACCTCCCCCACCGCGGCCCCCGACCTCGTGGCGCAGGAACTGCAGGGGCGTGTGGCCCAGCTTGCGCACGAGCCCCAGGAAGGTGATGCCCACGAGCAGGGCAAACGGGATCACCGTGGTGATGGAGAAGACGCGCCAGCTCCAGGAGAGCTCGAAGGGCGGGAACCCATAGGAGTTGTAGTAGAGCTCCTGCATAGGCGTGGTCATGATGGTGCACCCGAGGGCCTGCCCCACCGCGCACCCCAGAAGCCCCACCAGCGTGGGCAGCAGCATGTAGTAGGCGACGAGCTCGCGCTTGCGCCAGCCCGAGGCGAGCAGGGTGCCGATGACGGCGCTCTCCTGCTCGATGGTGGCGTCGGTGAGCACCACGAAGACGAAGGCCATGATCACGATAAGGAGGAACAGCAGCACCTCCCACATGACCTGGTCGCCCGAGACGTCGTCCGCGGCAAAGAAGGTCTCCTGGTTGGAGTCCCGGTCGACAAGGTCGGTAACCTGCGCGTCGTTGTCGGTGAGGGCGTCAATCACATCCTCCTCGAGCGACATGCGGTCGACGAGCGACATCTCGCGGTCGTCCAGCATCATGACGTAGCGATAGGTCTTGCCCTCGCGCGTGAGGTCCTCGAACTGCTCGTCGCACACCACGCCCTCGGTGAACGAGACCGCGTTGAAAATGAAGTCGGTGTTCTTCTCGAAGGTGCAGGTCGCGTTCGAGAACGTCATGATGCCGACGAGCTCCATCTCGTGGCCGTCGACCACGAGCGCGTCGCCCACCTGGAGCCTGTGGTTCTGGCAGAAGACCCGGTCGAGCGCGATCTCGCCCACGGCCTCGGGGAAGCGGCCCCGTGCGATGATGGCCTGGTCAAACTCCTCTCCCCTGTTCTTGAACACGCGAATCTGGATGCCGATGTCGCGATTGTAGGCGGACTCCGGGAGCTCGATGGGCATGTCGCGGTAGAACTCCTCGTAGACGGTTCCGCCCAGGTCCTCGACGGCCTGGATGGCCTCGTCAGAGGCCTTGAAGTCGGTCACGAAGTAGAGGTCGGAAACGTTGTAGCGCTCGCGCATGCCCCTCGCCATGGCCTCGATGGAGCTGGCCGCCATGAGGAAGCCGGAGGTGAACATGATGGCGAGGACGAGCAGGGCGAACATGCCCAGGTAGCGGCCGAGGTTGTTCCTGAGCTCGCGCGGCAGGCGGCGTGAGAGCGGGTTGCGCATGGTTGAGCCCCCTACCAGGTGATCTGGGACGCGGGGACCAGGTGGTCGTTGCTGCGGTCCTCGACGAGCCGGCCGTCACGCAGGTGCAGCAGGTGGTGGCTCATGTGCCGGATGGCCTCGTTATGCGTGACGATGACCATGGTGCAGCCGTACTCCTGGTTCACGCGCTCCATGAGCTCGAGGATCTCCTTGGAGGTCTTGTAGTCGAGGGCGCCCGTGGGCTCGTCGCACAGAAGCAGGCTGGGGTTCTTCACGAGGGCGCGGCCGATCGCCGTGCGCTGCTGCTGGCCACCCGATATCTGGGACGGGAACTTGTGGCGATGCTCCCAAAGGCCCAGGCTCTTGAGCAGGCCGTCTATGGAAAGCGGGCTCTTGGAGAGGTACTGGCACACCTCGATGTTCTCGCGCACCGTGAGGTCGGGGACGAGGTTGTAGAACTGGAAGATGAACCCGAGTTCGCGGCGACGGTACTCGACGAGGTCGCGGTCGCGCAGGGTCGTGAGCTCGGTGTCACCCACGCGAATGGAGCCAGAGTCCGCCGGCTCCAGGCCCCCGACCATGTTGAGGAAGGTCGACTTGCCCGAGCCAGAGGGACCGAGCAGGACGCAGATCTCTCCCCTCTCGACCTCGGTCGTTATGCCCCTCAGGACCTCGACGTGGGCGTCGCCCTCGCCATAGCTCTTCCGCAGGTCATGGATGGAAAGGAATGCGCTCATGATGCCGTCCCCAAAAGTTTGCTCTAGCTAACCTTGTACATGTTAGCTTAAGCAAACTTGTTAGTCACGACGAGATTGAGAGTTCTCGCATTCGGCCGCCCGCATGCGTCGGGGGCCGGGGACTCTGCACGCTCATGGGGATGCCCCCTTGAGCGCGTCGAGCCCCGGCCCCCCAACACAGCTCCCTCGTGGCGAGCTACTTCTTCTTGCCCTTCTTCTTGGGCTTCTTGTCCTTCTTGTCCTTCTTCTTTCCGGCCTTGTCCTTCTTGGCCTTCTTCTTGGACTTCTTGCCCTTCTTCTTAGGCTTCTCGTCTTCGTCGGCATCATCCGCGCCATCGATGACGTAGAGGTCCTCGCCGTCGAGCATGAAGACCAGCTCGTCCTCGTCGAGCTCGACGTCGTCGGGCCAGTTGGGGTCGGGAAGCTCGGGGTTCCACTCGAGGTGCACCACGTCGCTCACGCTGTCCCACGGCAGCTCGGCGCTCGTCCAGAAGCCCGTCTGCGCGCACCACACCTGGAGGGGACGCAGGACGGCCACCAGCTCGGCATGGGTCGTGCAGCACGCAAGGGCGTCGGCGGCGGCGCGCAGCGTTGCGGCCGCACCCGGCATGTGGGAGGAGGAGTCGAACACGCCCGCGAAGAAGCGGCACTGCTCTGCGGCCACGAGCGCCAAGGTGGGTGCGTCTCCCCTGCCGGCGCGCGCGATGCCCGCGATGGAGATGAGCATGTCGCCCAGGTTGACCAGCTCGCCCCAGGCATAGGCCCACACGGCCGCCTCGCGGCCGGTGGTGGCGTTGCGCGCAACCATCTGCGACAGCTCGTCGGGGCGAGCGAACCAGATCGACCTCATCTGCGCGTCGAGACTGTCGATCAAGCCAAGGGCGCCCTCGGGCACGCCATCGCGCGAGAAGGCGCGCCAGCCCTCGACGTCGACGTCCGTGACCTCGGCACCCTTCTCCACGACCTCGACGACGACCGGGGTTCCCTGCTCGTGCCAGAGCTCTGCGGCGAGCTCCTGGAAGACGGGAAGGTCCTCCTCGCAGATCTCGGCGAACTGGGGCGTGGGGCCAAACTGCTCCATCTCCTGGGTGAACACGCACACGCACTGCCAGTCGGGATACCAGGAGACCTGGCCGGCATGGGTGTCGGGGCGCACGTTCTCGGCGGCCATGAGGTCGGGCAGCGGAACCGCGAAGGTGAACTCGCCAAAGCAGACGTTTGCCGAGAAGAGCGCCGACCCAAAGGCCCCCAGGCCCTCGATGGCCGCGCACGTGACGGGCGCCTCGTCATAGAGCAGGTCGGCATGGAGCACCACGTCGCCAACGGTGAGCCTGAGCTGCTTCATCAATTCCTCCCTTTCCGCGGGCACTGCATTGCGGCTAGTGTAGCCCCTGCGCCTACCTGAGCTCCGACACCTTCTGCGAAAGGTAGGCACGAAGGCCCTCGAGGTCATACGGCTGCTCGCCCGGCGCGGGGAACGCGCACACCTGCGGGTGCCCCTCCCCATCCGGCTGGTCCACGAAGACGAACGACAGCCGCACCTCCTCGAAGCCCTGAAGCATGAGCGCGTAGGCATAGCACTTTGCCTGGACCTCGTAGGAGTTGCGACGCTTCTCGTCGGTGTCGAGGAAGCGGCCGGTCTTGTAGTCGACCACGTGGGCCGTCCCAGCGCCCAGCTCGTCGAAGGCCATGAGGTCGATGAAGCCGTCGAGCGTGACGTCCGTGCCGCCCGGCACCGGAACCCTCACGTAGAAGGGCGGCTCGGGAAGCAGGTGCGCATGGGATGCCATCTCGCGGGCGACGGGAGAGGCGATCCAACGGGTGACCCCGTCACGTACGTCGTCTATCTGGGCCGCATTGAGCCCATGAACCGCACAGACCGCCTC
>SUUD01000199.1 GCA_015062715.1 Olsenella sp.
TCCTTCCTCGTGCTACACGCGACGGCGCTTCTTGGGGCGGCAGCCGTTGTGCGGAATGGGGGTCTTGTCCTGGATGCTCGAGACCTCGAGGCCGGCGGCCTGGAGGGAGCGGATCGCGGTCTCGCGGCCGGAGCCGGGGCCCTTGACGAACACGGCGACCTTGTGCAGGCCGTGCTCCATGGCCGCCTTGGCAGCGGTCTCGGCGGCGATCTGGGCGGCGAACGGCGTGGACTTGCGGGAGCCCTTGAAGCCGACGGTGCCGCCGGACTGCCAGGAGATCACGTTGCCCTGGGGGTCGGTGATCGAGACGATGGTGTTGTTGAACGTGCTCTTGATGTGGGCCTGGCCCACGGCGATGTTCTTGCGGTCGGCGCGCTTGACGCGCGTGACGCGCTGGTTCTTCTTGGCGGGTGCCATGCTCTACTCCCCCTACCTGTTCTTCTTCTTGGCGCCGACCTGACGCTTCTTGCCCTTGCGGGTGCGAGCGTTGGTGTGGGTGCGCTGACCGTGGACGGGGAGGCCCTTGCGATGGCGAAGGCCGCGGTAGCAGCCAATCTCCATCAGGCGGGCGGTGTTCTGGCGAACCTCGCGGCGGAGGTCACCCTCGACCGTGTACTCGGCGTCGATGACGTCGCGAAGCTTGCTGACCTCATCCTCGGTGAGGTCGCGAACCTTGGTGGAGGGGTCGACACCAGCCTTCTCGCAGATCTTGGTGGCGCTGGTGCGGCCGATGCCGTAGATATAGGTGAGGCCGATCTCGGCGCGCTTCTCGCGCGGGAGGTCGACACCGTTGATACGGGCCAACTTTGTGCTCCTCTCTTAGCCCTGGCGCTGCTTGTGGCGAGGGTTATCGCAGATCACGTAAACCTTGCCGTGACGCCTGATGACCTTGCACTTGTCGCACATCTTCTTGACCGAAGGACGTACCTTCATCGTTCTTCCTTCCGATACGTGCTCGTACGAACGAACTCCGTGGCGCGCCAGGTGGAGCTGGCGCACGCTATGTCTTCGCCCAGCCGCAGGCGTTTGTTCTCGGCTGAATGCGGCCCTGAGGCCGCGTGCGGGCCACCTACTTGTAGCGGTAGATGATGCGCCCGCGGGTGAGGTCGTACGGGGAGATCTCCACGTCGACCTTGTCGCCGGGGAGGATGCGGATGTAGTTCATCCTGATCTTCCCCGAGATGGTGCACAGGATGACGTGACCGTTCTCGAGTTCGACGTTGAACATGGCGTTGGGCAGCGTCTCGCGGACGACGCCCTCAAGCTCGATTGCGTCCTGTTTGCTCACTCGTGCATTCCTCTTTCGAACCGTGACAGCAGCAAGTCATCTTACCGAAAACAACACATGCCGTCCATGCAGCCACCTAATGAACACAGCTGGTGGCCGCGCCTACACGCCTCCTTGCATGGAACACCACGGCCCCTCGTCGTCCGTGGTGAGGATGACGGGTCCGTCCTTGGTGATGGCGATGGTGTTCTCGTAGTGCGCGGCGAGCGAGTGGTCGACCGTGTTGACCGTCCACCCGTTGCCCTGGACCTCGACCTCGTAGTCGCCGAGGGTGATCATGGGCTCGATCGCGATGACCATGCCCGCCTGGAGCTTGGGGCCGCGACCGCGCTTTCCGTAGTTGGGGACCGAGGGGTCCTCGTGCATGACGTGGCCCACGCCGTGGCCCACGTAGTCGCGCAGGACGCCGAAGCCATGGCGCTCGGCAAGCTCCTGCACGGCGGCGCCGATGTCGCCGACGTGGTTGCCGGGGACCGCCTTGGCGATGCCGGCCTTGAGGCAGTCGCAGGTGACCTCGCAGAGCTCGACCGCCTCACGGGAGGGGGTGCCGCAGTAGAAGGTCCAGGCGTTGTCGCCGACCCAGCCGCCAATCGTGGCGCCGGTGTCGATCGAGACGATGTCGCCCTCCTCGAGCAGGCGGGCGCCGGGAATGCCATGGACGACCTCGTCGTTGACGCTGCAGCAGATGGAGGCCGGGAACCCGCCATAGCCCTTGAAGGTGGGGATTGCGCGGTGCATGCGAATCACGCTCTCGGCGATGCCGTCGAGCTCGCTCGTCAGGACGCCCGGCCTGATCGCGGCACCGACGCGCCGGAGCGCCATCTTGGACAGCGCTCCGGCAACCTTCATCTCTTCAATCTCTGCGGGCTTCTTGATGTGGATCACAGCGAGAGCGCCTTCTTCACGTCGGCATACACCTCGTCGACCGGACGGTCGCCGTCGACGGCCCAGAGCTTGCCCTGCTCCTTGTAGTAGCTGACCAGCGGGGCGGTCTGGCTCTCGTAGACGTCGAGGCGGTTCTTGATGGTCTCGGGCTTGTCGTCGTCGCGCTGGTACATCTCGCCGCCACAGCGCGGGCAGACCTCGTGCTTGTCGCTGCCGGTGAAGCCGCAGGCGCGGCAGGTGCGACGCGAGGAGAGGCGGGAGACGATGACGTCGGCGGCGACGTCGACGAGCAGGGCGCCGTCGAGCTCGCGGCCCATCTCGGCCAGCGCGGCGTCGAGGGCCTCGGCCTGCGCGATGTTGCGCGGGAAGCCGTCGAGCATGGAGCCCTCGGCGGCGTCGGGCTGCGAGATGCGCTCCTTGACGAGGTCGATGATCAGCTCGTCGGGAACAAGCTGGCCGGCGTCCATGTAGGACTTCGCCTTCTGGCCGAGCTCGCTGTTGGCCTTGACGGCCGCGCGCAGCATGTCGCCGGTGGAGATGTGGGCGAACCCGAACTCCTCCACGAGCCTCTGGCCCTGGGTGCCCTTGCCCGCGCCGGGCGCCCCAAGAAGAACGATGTTCATCCTTACCCCCTGTTCCCTACTTGAAGAAGCCGTCGTAGTTGTGCATCTTGAGCTGGCTCTCGACCTGCGAGATCGTGTCCATGGCGACGCCGACCATGATGAGGATCGACGTGCCGCCGAAGGCCTGGATCAGCTGGTTGGACGTGAAGCTGAACAGAATCGACGGGACCACGGCGATCACGGCCATGAACAGCGCGCCGGGAAGCGTGATGTGGTCGAGGGTGCTCTTGATGTAGGCCGCCGTCGCGGCGCCGGGACGCACGCCCGGAATGAAGCCGCCCTGCTTGCGCAGGTTGTCGGCGGTCTCCTCGGGATTGAAGACCATCGAGGTGTAGAAGTACGCGAAGAACACGATGAGCAGCACCGACAGGATCCAGTTGAGCCAGCCGGTGGAGATGGCGTTGGCGAACGACTGTATCCAGCCGACACCCGGGAAGAACACCGCGAGCTGCGCCGGGAAGTACAGGATGGCGCTGGCGAAGATGATGGGCACGACGCCGGCGGTGTTCACCTTGATGGGCAGGTAGGTGCTCTGGCCGCCCATGACCCTGCGCCCGACGACTCGCTTGGCGTACTGGACGGGGATCCTGCGCTGGCCGCGCTCGATGTAGACGATGACGGGGATGACTGCCAGGATCACCACGAGGGTGACCAGGCTCGCGATGACACCCGCATTGCCCGTCGCGATGGAGCTGCGGAAGGCGGAGGGCAGGCCGCTGATGATGTTGATGAAGATGATCAGCGACATGCCGTTGCCGATGCCGCGCTGGGTGATGATCTCGCCCAGCCACATGATGATGATCGCGCCGGTGACCATCGTGAAGACGACGACCACGTTCATGACCCACTCGGGGAGCTCGAGGCCGGAGAAGCTGATGCCGAACGAGGAGCTCTTGAACAGGAACAGGTAGCCGATCGCGTTGATGGTCGCGAGACCGATCGTCAGGTAGCGGTTGTACTGCGTGATCTTGCGCTGGCCTGCCTCGCCCTCGCGCGCAAGGGCGCCGAGGGAGGGGATGACCGCCTGCATCATCTGCATGATGATCTCGGCCGTGGTA
>SUUD01000200.1 GCA_015062715.1 Olsenella sp.
AACATCTCCTGCCCCAACATCGCCAAGGGAGGCGCGGCCATGGGTGCCACCCCCGAGGGCGCCTCCGAGGTCATGGCCGCCGTGCGTCCGCTCACCTCGAGGCCCATCGTGGTCAAGATGGCCCCGCACGACGTGGCCGAGATAGGGCGCGCGCTCGAGGCGTCCGGCGCCGACGCCCTCTCGCTCATCAACACCATCCCCGGCATGGCGATCGACGTGCGCACGCGCAGGAGCCGCCTGGCACGGCCCACGGCTGGCGTCTCGGGTCCTGCCATCCATGCCATCGCCGTCCGCATGGTCTGGGAGTGTGCCCAGGCCGTCTCCATCCCCCTCTGCGGCATCGGTGGCGTGGCCTCGGGCGAGGACGCCGCCGAGATGATGCTTGCCGGTGCCACGGCCGTCTCGGTGGGCACCGCCAACCTCTATGACCCCCTGGCAGTCCCGCGCATCCTCGCCGAGCTCGAGGAATGGGCGGCCTCCCAGGGCGTCTCCGACATCAACGAGCTGATTGGAGCCTTCGAATGCTGAGTGAGAACGAGGCCCGCGACGCCATCATCGTCGCGCTCGACTGCGACCGCGAGACCGCGCTCGGCCTCGCCGACTCCCTCGCGGGACACGCCAGGTGGGTCAAGGTGGGCATGACGCTCTTCTACCGCTACGGACCGGCCATCGTGGACGAGATGCGAGGGCGCGGCCTCAACGTCTTCCTCGACCTCAAGCTCCACGACATTCCCTTCCAGATCCACGGGGCGGCCTTCTCGGCCTCGCTCTCTGGTGCCGACATCCTCTCCATCCACGGCCTGGGCGGTGCCGCCATGGCGGCCGAGGCTCGCGCGGGCGTGGAGGAGGCGGCCGCAGAGCGCGGCGGCGAGCGCACGCGCCTGGTTGCGATCTCGGTGCTCACGAGCATGGACGCCGAGGCCCTCGCCTCGATTGGCGTGGCCGATCCGGTCGAGGTCGAGGTCGCCCGCCTGGCCGCCCTTGCCGTGGGCGCCGGCTCCGACGGCATCGTGTGCTCGCCGCAGGAGGCGGCCCAGATGCGCGAGCTGCTTGGTCCCGACGCCCTCATCGTCACGCCGGGCGTGAGGCCCGCCGGCGCCGCCGTGGGCGACCAGAAGCGCATCGCCACGCCCGCCGCCGCCATAGCCGCCGGGGCGTCCAAGCTGGTCATTGGCCGTCCTATCACCGGTGCGGCCGACCCGGTCGCCGCCTTCGAGGCGATTGTGGCCGAGCTAGCCGAATGAGCTGGTTTGTCAAGCCCCCTAGCTGTGGAAATGATGTGGCATGGTCTGAACAGTCACGACGTTTGGCCTGTTGGCACTTGCAAAAGCCCACGTCGATTGCCATTATGATTCCTTGCAAGTGCATGAGTGACATGTACGAGTGAGATAGACAGCAACACCTACGTTTGGAGGAAACAATGGCTCTTCCGCAACTCACCGACGAGCAGCGCAAGGCAGCACTCGAGAAGGCCGCCGCGGCCCGTCACGCCCGCGCCGAGCTTCGCGAGAACATCAAGGCCGGCAAGGTCTCCCTCAAGGAGGTCCTCGACTCCGACGACCCCATCGCCCAGCGCCTGAAGGTCTCCGCCCTCATCGAGTCCCTGCCCGGCTATGGCAAGGCCAAGGCCGCCAAGGTCATGAATGAGCTCGGCATTTCCTCCACTCGTCGCGTCAAGGGCCTCGGCGCCCGCCAGCGCGAGGAGCTCCTCGAGACCCTCGCCAAGTAGTGCCCGCCACTCCTAGACTCTTCGTCGTCTCTGGACCGTCAGGCGTGGGGAAGGGAACGGTTCTCGCCCGTGTGCGGGAGGCCCGCCCCGACCTCGGCCTGACGGTCTCTGCGACTACGCGCGCGGCTCGCCCGGGCGAGGTCGATGGCGTTGCCTACCACTTCCTCACCGACGAGGAGTTTGACGCAGAGCTCGCCGCCGGCAACTTCCTCGAGTGGGCCAACGTCCATGGGCATCGCTACGGCACGCTCATGCGCGAGGTGACCTCGCGGCTCGAGAGGGGCCAGTCGCTCGTCCTCGAGATCGACGTGCAGGGTGCCCTCAACGTTCGCCGCGCCTTCCCGGACGCGGTGCTCGTGTTCGTGGAGCCGCCCTCGCTCGAGGCCCTCGAGGCCCGGCTGCGCGCCCGTGGCACGGAGGACGAGGAGTCGCTCAGGCTCCGGCTGGCAAACGCCGCCGGCGAGCTCGAGCTCGCGGACGCGTACGACGTACGCATCGTGAACGACGACCTCGACGTGGCGGTGGGGGACTTCCTCGCCACGCTCGACAGGTACGAGACAACAACGAATTGAGGGTCAAAGAGGATGTCTGTCACCAAGCCCGAAATCAACGACCTGCTCGAGAAGACCGAGCACAACCCCTTCCTGCTGTGCTCCATCGCCTCGAAGCGCGCCTGTGACATCAACAACATGCTGCGCGGCCAGCACCTCCGCGTCACCGCCATCCAGGACTTCGACGACATCACCACCGTCGTCTCGGGCAAGGACCCGGTGTCCATCGCGATGGACGAGATCGAGGACGGCACGCTGAGCTTCGTCCAGGACGAGTTCGACGAGGACATCAAGGGCTCCAACAAGTTCATCATCTAGCCCCATGTCTCAGAGAGTCATCCTCGTCCACTACCACGAGATCGGCCTGAAGGGAAAGAACCGCTCCACCTTCGAGAACCGCCTCGTGGCCAACCTAGACAGGACCCTCCGCGACCTGCCGGTCTCGCGCATCGGCAGGATCTCGGGGCACATCCTGGTCACGCTCCTCGACGACGACGCCATCCCGGCGGCCGCCGCGCTCATCGCGCAGGTTCCCGGCGTGGCGCGCGTGTCGCTGGCATATCGGTGCAACCGCGTCGAGGACGAGTGGTGTGCCGCCGCGGTGGATGCCCTGTCGCAGGTGAGCGACTTCGAGAGCTTCAAGGTCCATGCGCGCAAGTCGGCCACCGACTACGAGCTGCACACCCTCGACATCAACCGCATCGCGGGCGCCGCCCTGTGCGAGGCCTTCCCCGAGAAGAAGGTCGAGATGCACGGGCCCGACGTCATCGTGTACGTCTACGTCGTCCAGGGCGACGTCTACGTGTATGCCGACGCCTCGTCCACCATTGGCGTGGGTGGGCTGCCCGTGGGTTCGGCCGGCAAGGTGGTCACGCTGCTCTCGAGTGGCTTCGACTCGCCGGTCGCCACCTGGATGCTGGGCCGCCGCGGCGCCGTTTGCGTGCCGGTGCACTTCTCGGGTCGTCCCGTCACCACCGACGAGAGCGAGTGGCTCTGCAAGGACATCATCGACCAGCTGCGCCCCGCGGGCATCGTCGGCCGCATGTACGTGGTCCCCTTCGGCGAATGCCAGCGGGAGGTCGCCCTCGCCTGCCCGCAGTCGCTGCGCGTGATCATGTACCGGCGCATGATGTTCTCGGTCGCCGAGCGCATCGCTGCGATCGAGGGCGCCAAGGCCATCGTCACGGGCGAGTCGCTCGGACAGGTCGCCTCGCAGACCCTCGAGAACATCGCCGCCGTGAACGAGTGCGTCGAGCTGCCCGTCTTCCGGCCGCTCATTGGCTCCGACAAGCAGGAGATCATCGCACGCGCCCACCAGCTGGGGACCTATGAGCTCTGCTGTCAGACGGCACCGGACTGCTGCACGCTCTTCATGCCGCGTCGTCCCGAGACGCACGCGCGTCTCGAGGACGTGCACGCCGCGTGGGACCTCTTCGACCACGAGGCCATGATCGAGCGCCTGGTCGACGAGGTCGAGTACGTCGACTTCGAGGGTTGCCCCTCGTATCGGCCTCCCAAGATGCTGCGAACCTATCATCGCGAGCTTGGACCTGCGCGCTTCT
>SUUD01000201.1 GCA_015062715.1 Olsenella sp.
CCTCGCCAGAGGAGCCCAGGAAGAAGAGGCCGTCAACGCCAGCTTCGATCATGTAGTTGATGAGGCGCTCGAACGAGGGGACGTCGAGCTGGTGGTCGGGCGTGTCGGGGCAGACGACGGGCGGGATGACCCCGCGGAACTTGGTGTTGGCCATGGAATTGCCTCTCCTTAGGTTGGTCTAGTCGTGTATGAATGCGAGGAACTCGTTCTCGAACGCGTTGATGCGCTCGTGAGCATACTTCGGGTAGACCTTGCGGACAAGGTCGTGGATGCGCGCCGCGAGGGCGTCCTGCTGCGAAGGGGCAGATAGCACGTCGAGATGCCCCGTCCCCATGAGCACGGGGCAGGCGATCCTCGACGCATCCTCCACAAGCTCGAGCGCGGGCCACGGGTTGAGGGCGACCGCCCTCCAGACGGGACGCGCCGCGGCGACGGCGAGCGCGAGCGCCCCGCCGAAGCCCTCGCCGAAGGCCACGATGCGGGACGGGTCGGCCTGGGGCAGCGACGCGGCGAGGTCGAAGCCGGCCAGCGCGTCGGGCACGGACGCAGCGAGCGCGTCGGGTCCGGCGCCCGGGCGGTTCTCGACCTGCAGGACCTCGTAGCCCAGCGCGACGTAGCGGGTGATGTGGTGCCAGCCGCGGGCGGGGCGGGTGCAGTCGTGGAACATGAGGACCACCGGGCGTGGCCCCTCCCCCGCCGGCGCGACGTGCATGGCGCACAGGCGGCACCCGTCGGCCGAGACGACCTCGAGCCCCTCGTAGCGGGCCACGCGCCCGTCGAGGAAGTCGATGATGAGGTCGTCGAAGTCCTGGATCTCCTCGTGGCCGAACCCCGGGTAGAGGTGGCGCTCCTTCTCGCAGGACAGCGCGTTGTACGTGGCGCACTGGCTCTGCGGGGGCACCACGGTGTCCTCGAGACCGGTCCCGAAGAGCACGGGGCAGCGGACCCACTTGGCGAGCTGGTTCGTCTCGTAGTGGGCGAGCTTGCCAAACCACTCGTCCTCGCGGGTGCCGTCCGGGTCGAACCAGCGCGAGTAGTAGCCGATGCCCTCGTAGGCCTCGACGTCGAGGTCGAGCTCGTGGACGCAGCGCATGTCAGAGAGGAAGGGGTACAGGATGCAGGCGCGCGCCACGAGGTCGGGGTTGAGCGCGGCGCAGGCGATGCCCATGCCGCCGCCCTGCGAGGCGCCGTTCACGTACACGCGCGCGAGGTCGATGCCGGGAAGCTCGCGCACGATGCGGCAGAGCACCCGCACGTTCTGGTAGAGGCGCACGTAGTAGAGGTCGGCCGGGTCGCCGTCGAGCCCTGCGACGAGGTGCCCCGCGACCGTGGTCCCCACGTAGCCGCCCGCATCGATGCTCGGGCCACCCTGCCCGGGGTTGTCGAGCGCGATGAGGGCCATGCCCATACCCACGAAGGAGCACTGCTCGAACCAGCTGCGCGAGGCGCCGGGGTAGCCGTGGAACTGCAGGACGAGCGGGATGGGATCGTCCGAGACGGGGCGGAGGAACTTTGCATGCAGGCGCTCCCCGCGCACGCCCCTGAACCACAGGTCGAGAAAGTCGCAGGTCGCATACGCGGGAATCTCGGAGGGGGTGACCTCCCACTCGAGCGGCACGGCGTCGGCCTCGGCCATGCGCGCCGCCCAGAACTCGTCGAAACCGGCCGGCTCCGGCGTCATGCCGTGATAGTTGCTTAGTTGTTCGATGTCTTGTGGCGTCACGTGGCCTCCTCGAGCAATGAGACGCGACATGCGGGAGGGGTTCGTCGGTCAAATGCGAGTTCTGCAGCCCAGGTCGTCCCGCCACACACCGTGCGGCGAGGACGACCTGAGGCGAAGCCTGTCTGAGCAGGTGACCGACGAACCCCTCCCTTAGACGTTACTCCCCCAGCTTGGGATGGAGCAGCGACGGGGCGGCGCCCAGGAGCAGCTTGGTGTAGTCGTCCTGGGGGTCGTTGAAGACCTGGGCCGCCGGGCCCTCCTCCATGATCTGGCCGTGGTTCATGACGACGATGCGGTCGGAGATGTAGCGCTCGGTCTGGATGTCATGGCTGATGAACACCATGGCCAGGCCCAGCTCCTGCTTGAGGTCGGTCAGGAGGTTGAGGATCTGCGCGCGCACCGACACGTCGAGGGCCGAGGTCGGCTCGTCGGCGATGATCACGTCGGGGTTGAGCGACAGGGCGCGCGCGATGGCGACGCGCTGGCGCTGGCCGCCCGAGAGCTGGCCGGGAAGCACGTACATGGCCGAGGAGGGCAGGCCCACCAGGCCGAAGAGCTCGCGGACGCGCTCCTCGCGCTCCTCCTCGCTGCCCACCGAGTGGACGATGAGGGGATCGAGCAGCTGGTCGTGGACGGCCATGCGGGGGTTGAGCGCCGTTGCCGGGTTCTGGAACACGACCGAGACCACGCGGCCGATCTTCTTGCGGAGGTCGGCGGTGCGCTTGGTGACGTCCTCGCCCTTGAAGTAGACGTGGCCGCTCGTGGGCGACTGCAGGCCGCACATGACGTTGGCCGTGGTCGACTTGCCGCAGCCCGACTCGCCGACGATGCCGATGGTCTCGCCGGGCATGAGCTTGAGCGTGAGGTGGTTCACCGCGGTGACCAGGTTGGGATGGAAGATGGATCCCGTGCGGGTCCGGAAGACGACGGAGATGTCGTCGAGGTGGATGATGGGCGTGACCTCTGCCATCACTCATCGCCTCCTTCCTTGGCGGCACCCTCTGCCAGCTGGGCCAGCTCCTCGAGGGCGGCCGTCTTGCTCACCGGCTCGCCCGTCACGGTCTCGAGGGCGTCCTGGATGATGCCGGCGACCTCGTTGACCTTGGCGTCGACGACCTGCGCGACGGCGTCGTCGGCACCGGGGTCGACGGTCTTCACGCGGCTCTTGATGCCGTTTGCGGCGAGGACCTCGTCGGGCAGCTCGGCCACCCAGTGGTCGGTGGTGCCCTCGACGAGCTTCATGATGGGCTTGACGTCCAGGCCGACCGTCGGGTGGCTGGAGCGCGGCGCGAAGCGGTCGCCCTTGGGGAAGTCCGCGGGGCTGGGGACGCTTCCCGGCACCTGGTGCAGGCGCTTGCCGTCGTGGGCCTCGATCGAGAGGACCGAGCCCAGCAGGCCCTGGGTGTACTCGTGGCGCGGGTTGGTGAGCAGCTCGCGCGTGGGCGCGGACTCAACGACCTGGCCGGCGTACATGACCGTGATCTCGCTTGCGACCTCGGCGACCAGGGCCAGGTCGTGCGACACGAAGATCATGGCGAAGCCGAGCTTCTTCTGGAGGTCGTTCAGGAGCTTGATGACCTGCTTCTGGACCGTCACGTCAAGGGCGGTGGTGGGCTCGTCGCAGATGACCAGCGACGGGTCGCGGGTGAGCGCCATGGCGATGATGACGCGCTGGCACTGGCCGCCCGAAAGCTCGTGCGGGTAGCTCTCGAGGGTGCGCTTGGGGTCGAGGCCCACGAGCTCGAGGAGCTCCTCGGCGGAGCGGGTGCCGCCGCGGCTGGTGAGCTGCTTCATCTGCGCGGAGATGAGCATGGAGGGGTTGAGGGCCGAGAGCGAGTCCTGGTAGACCATCGCGATCTCGCGGCCCAGGAGCTTGCGGTGCTCCTCCTCGGAGAGCTTGAGCAGGTCGGTGCCCTTGTAGAGCACCTCGCCCGTGATGCGCTCGCCAGGGTCGGTGAGGTTCATGATGACCTTGGTGGTGATGGACTTGCCGCAGCCCGACTCGCCCACGAGCGCCATGCACTGGCCGGGACGGACGTCGAAGCTGACGTTCTCGACCACGTTCACGTCGCCGTGGTTGGGGAAGGCGATGCAGAGGTTCTTGACCTGCA
>SUUD01000202.1 GCA_015062715.1 Olsenella sp.
ACCGTCCCCCATGTCACCATCACCACCCGTCCCCCATGCCACCAAAACCTGACAGGCGGAACCGTCCCCGATGTCACGAAGAGGCCGCTGCGAAGGCAGCGGCCTCTCATGCATGCGCTTGGTGCCCCCGGCGGGAGTCGAACCCGCCTCTCAACCTTGAAAGGGTTGCGTCCTAACCGATAGACGACGGGGACGGCAAGGGTGAGTATACCCTAAGCGCTTAGGCGAGGTACTTGCGGATGACCTCAACCATGCCCTCTCCGGTCGTCTGGGCCTTGAGCTCTGCCACGGCATCGGAGTTCACGAACATGCCCATGAGCTTCTGCAGGGCCTCGACCTGGTTCTCCTGGTGCTCGACGCCCAGGTTGACGATGAACTCGGCGCCGACCATCTCGTCCTCGGTGCCCATGTGGACGAACTGGATCGGGGTCTTGGGGACGACGACGGCCATGTAGGCCTTCTTGAGGTGCTCGGGATCGGTGTGCGGGATCGCCACGCCCATCTCGGGGGCCTGCAGGCCCGTGGGGAAGTTCTTCTCGCGGGTGAGGATGGCGTCATACCAGGTGTCCTGGATGTAGCCCTGCTCGTTGAGCTTGTCGCCCAGCTGCTGGAAGAACTCCTCCTTGCTGGAGGCCTCGATGTCGAAGAAGACGAGCTCGGGCTTGAAGAGGTCGACGATGTCTGCCATGGTGTCGCTTCCTTTCGTGGGGATGACTTCGTGACGTGCCGCTAGGCGACGGGCTTGGCGCCGTTGGCAAAGACCTTCATGGTCTCGATGGTGACCTCGAGGTAGCGCTCGTAGGCCGACATGGTCATGTCATGCCAGTACACGAGGGCGTCGGGGTTGGCGGCGCGCTTCTTGGCGATGCACTCCTGGGCCGCCTCGCCGGCGAACTTGGAGCCGTAGGTGAAGTAGTTGATCTTGCGGATGCCGGCGTCGATGGCCTTGTGGTAGTCCTCGTCGGAGACGCCCGAGCCACCGTGCATGACCAGCGGCACGTTGGCGCGCTCGCGGATCTCGCGCAGGACGTCGAAGGACAGGTGCGGCTCGCCCTTGTAGATGCCGTGGACGGTGCCGAACGAGCAGGCCAGGATGTCCAGGCCGGTGCTCTCGATGAAGTCGGCTGCCTGGTCGGGGTCGGTGTAGATGGCGCCGGACTCCTCGGCGGTGCCGCCCTCGTCGCGCGCGCCTGCCTCGCGGGCGCCCATGGAGCCAAGCTCGCACTCGAGGCCGCAGTCGTAGTTGGCGCACATGTCGGCCGCGCGCTGGGAGTTGGCGACGTTCTCGTCATAGGGCAGGTAGGAGCCATCGAACATGGCGCCGGTGAAGCCCATCTCGAGGGCACGACGCATGTAGGACAGGTTCTCGCAGTGGTCGAGGTGGACGCAGACCAGGGCGCTCGAGCGCTCGGCCAGGGCGACCATGGTGGGGCCGATCTTGTCGAGCGGAGCCATGGGGTCGTGGCCCTCGGCATGCGACAGGATCACGGGGTAGCCCGTCTGCTCGGCCGCGTCGAGGGTGGCGCGCACGGCCTCGAAGCTCGGGGCGTTGAACGACCCGATGGCCATGTTGTTCTGCTCGGCGATGGCGCAGATGTCTCGAAGGTTTACCAGCATGCGCTCTCCTTTCCCTTGCGTGGCGGCGCGCCGTCACGCGCTTGTTGACACTTGAGGGGCGTGCGGGGCGCTTCCCCGCGCGCACCTAGTTGTTGGCAGCGGCCTCGGCGGCGTCCATCTCGTCCAGGGTGACCTGGCCGTAGCGGTGGAAGACGCGGATGGCCTCGTCGATCTGCTCCTGGGTCATCTCGGCCATGGGCAGGCCTGTCGAGAGCGCCACCGAGATGGTCTTGGCGGCCTCCTCGAGGTACACGCAGGCAAAGAGGGCCTGGCGCAGGTCGCGCCCGACCGCGATGACGCCATGGTGCTTGAGGACGACGGCCAGCCGGTCTCCGATGGCCTCGCAGGCGTTGACGCCCATCGAGAGCGAGCCGGGATCGCCGTACGGGGCGACCGCGACCGGGCCCTCGGTGCCGTTGGCCATGGTCGAGAGGTTGCAGGGAAGCTCGTCCATGACCAGGCCCAGGCCGGTGGCATAGGGCTGGTGGGTGTGGATGACCGCGTTGACCTTGGGCTTGTGCTTGAAGATGTAGAGCAGGCCCTCGGTGTCGACGGACTTCTTGCGCGTGCCCTCGACGATGTTGCCGTCCATGTCGACGACGAGCATGTCCTCGGGGACCATCTCGTCATAGATCATGCCGGAGGGCGTGACGATCACGTGGCTCTCGTCCATGCGCCAGCTGAGGTTGCCACCGGAGAGGGCGATGAGCCCATAGTGGTCGAGCTTGAGGGCATAGCGCAGCATCGTGGCCTTTTCGTTCTCGAACAATGCGGTCACTCCTTCTCTGCCTTGGTTCCGAGCGCGGCCTCGCGGGCGCGGGCGCCGCGCTTCTTCTTGTCCTTGTTTGACACGGTCTCCAGGGTCCCCTCCTCCTTGCGGCGCTTGCGCTCCTGCTGGGCGAGGTACTCCTCGTTGTTTCTGCGGGCGCGGGCGCGCAGGCCGTCGGGGTTGACGCGGCACTCGAGGTCCATGACGTAGTCAAAGAGCTCGCGGCCGTCGGTGAAGTCCTGGGTGTTGACCCAGTAGCGGCCCCTGAAGATCGTGGGGTTGTCGATTCTGATGAAGAGCCTGCCGTTGCGGGCGTTGCCACGCACGGTGAGGTCCTTGACCTCGTCGATCACGTAGCGGTCGCAGCGGTTGTACAGGCAGAAGCTGATGGACTCGTCGTCCACTATGACATGGTGCGGGTGCGCGGCCGAAACCACGACGTTCCACACCTGGTAGATGCCGGCCGCCATGAAGAACAGCATGAGGGCGGGCGTGAGAAGGTCGCCAACGATGGCGTGCCAGGCGCAGTACACGACCGCGATGGCGCACACGACGGTGGTGACGGGGACTTCGATGGTGAAGTAGGGGTCCTCGAAGGTGTACGTCTTGCTCAAGGGTTCCTCCCATGAAACCGGGGCCCGCACGCGGTGGTGCGGGCCCCGGCGCAAGTGCGATCAGACCGCAGGTCTAAAGGGGCCTAGCTTACGCCTGGGCGGCGAGCTCCTCGGCCTCCTTCTTGATGCGGTTGCGGTTCCAGATGGCCAGGGCGATGGAGACAGCGCCGACGACGACGATGCCCACGATCGGCTGCAGGCCGAAGAGACGGAAGATGATCCACGTGAGCGGGTTGGCGCCATCGCAGATCGAGGAGATGGCCGCGGCGCCGCCGGTGTCGAAGTTGGAGGCGAGGGCGACCTGGGTGATGGTCGGGGCGAGGTCGGTGG
The DNA here is from genome assembly GCA_015062715.1 of Olsenella sp. Classification (GTDB taxonomy): domain Bacteria; phylum Actinomycetota; class Coriobacteriia; order Coriobacteriales; family Atopobiaceae; genus SIG37. Next base: position 3,331 of record SUUD01000202.1, read on the forward strand.
CGATGTACAGGCCAACGGCCAGGATGATGATGCCGATGAGGATTCCGCGGAAGCCGTTGTTCTTAACGACCGGGGTAATCAGGACGAACATCCAGGGGATGACCGCGAGGTCAGCGAAGGGCAGGACGCGGTTGCCCGGCAGGATGACGGCCAGGAAGATGCACAGCGGCACGAGCACGAGGGCGATGGCCAGGGTGACGGGGTGGCCGACGCCGACGGCGGAGTCGAGGCCGATGTAGATCTTGCCGGAGCCCTTGAAGTGATCGGCAACGAACTTGTTGGCTGCGTCGGAGATGGGGAGCAGGCCCTCCATGAGCAGGGCGGCCATGCGCGGGATGAGCACGAGGCCGGCGCCCATCTGGATCGCGAGACCCAGGATGGTGATGACGGAGGTGCGGATGTCAGCCATATCCCAGTAGGCGAGGAAGCCGATGATGATGCCCATGAAGGTACCAAGCAGCAGGGGCTCGCCGAAGACACCGAACTGCTTCTGCAGGG
>SUUD01000023.1 GCA_015062715.1 Olsenella sp.
TCAAGTACATGGTCACCGACTCCGAGGAGCTCACCGAGGAGGAGAAGTCGATGATCCACGAGATCTTCGACCTGGGCGACACGGTCGCGCGTGAGGTCATGGTCCCGCGCGTCGACATGACTGCCGTCGAGGACGACGCCACGCTCCAGGAGGTCATCGGCGTCATGCGCGAGACCGGCTACTCCCGCCTGCCGGTCTGCCGCGGCGGCATCGACCACATCGTGGGCATCGCCCACATCAAGGACCTGCTCGAGCCCATCCTCGACCAGCGCAACGAGACCCACGAGATCAGCCGCTACATGCGCCAGGCGAGCTACGTCCCCGACACCAAGGACATCATCCCCCTGCTCTCCGAGATGCAGACCAGCCACGAGCAGATGGTCATCGTGGTCGACGAGTACGGCGGCACCGCGGGCATCATCACCATCGAGGACATCGTCGAGGAGGTCGTGGGCGAGATCGAGGACGAGTTCGACCCCGACAACAAGTACCTCACCCAGCTCTCCGAGCGCGAGTGGCTCGTCGACGGTCGCTACTCCATCGACGACGCCATCGAGCTGGGCTGGCCGATCGAGGACTCCGAGGAGTACGAGACGGTCGCCGGCTTCGTGCTCGACACGCTCGACTCGCTCCCGCGCCCGGGCGACCAGGTCGAGGTGGAGGGGTACGTCTTCCGCGTGCAGACCATGCGCGGCAGGCGCATCGCCATGCTCCGCGTGACCGCCCCTGAGCCCGCGCCAGAGCCGGTCGACGAGTAGGGCGGAGGTTCTGCGCGGGGCACCCGCGTCCGCCGTCTGGCCCGGGAGGGCGGCCTTTCCGTCCGACTTTGCACTTCATGCACTACAATGAGGTGTTGTGACGTGCGTGCGTCACCGCCTTCGACTTCCGAGGAGGGCCCAGCATGGCTCAGCTCATCGACATCCGCAAGGTGGCCATCGGCCCCCGCTTCCTTACCGCCCGCATCCGCATCGACGAGGACGCACCGCTCTTCACCAACGAGGACCCCGAGGGCACCGCGCGCGTCCTCGACCTGCTCCCCGAGGTGGTGGACCACGCCTGCCTGGGCGATGCGGGTCCGCTCTTTGGCGACGCGGTCGACGCCACGGAGGTCGCGCACCTCTTCGAGCACGTGACGATCGAGCTCATGGCCCGCACGGGCCTTGCGGGCAACATCACGAGCGGCCGCACCAAGGCCTGCGTCGACGAGGACCGCGCCTACGAGGTGCGCGTCCTGTGCCCCGACGACGTGCTCGCGGCGGGCGCCCTCTCCTCGGCGGCGTTCGTGCTCGACTGGGCGTACTCCGGCGGGTCTGACCCCAAGCCCGCCATCGAGGCCATCGTATCGGGCCTGGTGAGCATCGTCGAGTCCGTCTCGCAGGCGGCCCCCGCGCCGGCGCCCCAGGACGAGCCCGCCCCCGAGCCCATGCGGGCCGAGGCCCCCGTCACCCAGCCCGAGGCCCTCGAGGAGGACCTCGTCGAGGAGGAGCCCCAGCTGGGGGCGACCGTCATGATGGAGGCGCTGCCCTCCCAGCCGGTCGTCGCCGAGCCCACCCCCGAGCCCGTCGTCGAGCCCGAGCCCGCGCCGCGCCGCTCCACGCTCGTCATGGTGGCCGGCCCCGGCGTCGACGCGTACGTGGCCGACCCCGATCCCGCACCCGCTCCCGCCGAGCCCGTCGAGCAGGATCCGTTCCCCCAGCCCATCATGGTCGCGGGGCCCAAGCGGGGCTAGGCGCCCCAATCCGTCCCGCCTCCACGGATGGCGGGTATAATCACGGCACTGAATGGCAGGGGGCGCAGGCCCCGCCGACCGTCTCCTGAAGGAGGACACATCATGAGCAAGAGCAAGAACGCGGCAGGCTTCTTCATCGGTAGCGTCCTGGGCGCCGCGATCGGCGCGGTCGCCGGCATGCTCCTCGCCCCCCGCTCTGGCGCCGAGAGCCGCGCCATGGCTGCCGACGCCATGAACGACGCGTGGGACTCCGCGATGGACGCCTACGAGCAGGGCGCCCAGGTCGTGACCGACCGCGTCAACGACATCCGCCCGCAGGTCGACGCAACCACCGATGAGCTGCGCGCCAAGGTCGACGCAGCGCGTGAGCGCATGGACCAGGTCCGCGAGTCCCTCTCCGAGACCGTCGCCAACGCCTCCACGCAGGTCCAGGAGGCCGTCGAGACCGTCGCCGACATGGTCAACGAGGCCGTCGAGACCGTTGCCAACGACGCCACCGAGGCTGCCGACGTCGTCGTCGAGACCGTCGAGGAGGAGCCCGCGGAGCAGGCCGAGGAGCCTGCCGAGTAGCGAAGCGGGCAACAGGGGCGGCCGCCGGTTCCCGGAGCCGCCGCACAGAGGACGATTTGGCGGGCGGGACGTCGGCTGGCGTCCCGTTCGTGTCACTGGAGGGGCCATGCTCACCACCAAGCAGCTCACCGGCCGCAAGGTCTACCGCATCAAGGAGCGTCGCAACAAGGAGGACAAGCTCGTTCGCCTGGGCAAGGTGCACCAGGTGGTCTTTGCCCCGGACGGCCGCTCCATCGTGGGCGTCACGGTGCGCCGGCCCGACATCGCGGGCATGGTCAAGCAGGACGACGTCTTCGTCGCCCGCGACTCGCTGCTCATGGCCGACAAGGAGCTCGTGGTCACGGGGGGCGACGAGGCCTTCGACGATGCCGCCCGCAAGCGGCTCTCCATAGACTGGGACCGCTGCCTCATCTGGGACGGAATGGACGCGCGCACCGAGTCGGGCAAGGAGCTCGGCTACGTGGGCGAGGTCACGCTCGACCTCAAGACGGGCGAGGTGGGGGTCTTCCGCATCACCGACGGGGGCGTCTCCAACGCGCTCGTGGGGTGCGTCGAGATTCCCGCGCACATGTTCCGCCGCTACGAGCGGGGCTTCCTCGTGGTAGACAACGCCGCGGCAAAGCTCGAGCTCTCGGGGGGTGCCGCTGGCAAGGCGGGTGCCGCCTACGGAAAGGCCAAGGCCAAGGGCAAGGAGGCCGGCAAGAAGGCCGGGGAGGCCGCCGGCGTTGCCTTCGACAAGGGGACGTATGGCCTGGGCAGGGCGCTGGGCAAGGCAAGGCGCGCCGTGACCGAGGCCATCCAGGACGACGCCGAGCCCGCACAGCTGGCGGTCGAGGAGGCCCTGGTGGAGGAGCCGCCGCGCGCCCTGCCGCAGGCCGCGCCGGCCAAGAAGCCCAAGAAGAGCGACAAGAAGGGCGACAAGTCCAAGAAGGGCAAGAAAAAGGCCAAGAAGGACGGAACCCCCAAGGCTTCAAAGCCGGCTGAAAGGGGTACAACAGATACCACCGAGCTCGCGGACAAGGCCGTCCGCGAGGTTGGCAGGCAGCTTGGCAGGACGCGCGACATGTTCGCCGCCTTCAAGCGGGAGTTCGACGAAAGCAGCAAGTGAGACAATCGGGGACGGTTCTCGATTGTCTCAGAGACAGTCGGGGACACATCTCCACACCACGGCCTGACGTCTTAACGCACAGCGAATCGGAGCACAGACGATGGCAGACACGCACCACAACACCAACGACAATCCCAAGGGCACCAGCCCCGTGGCGGGCCCCGTGAGGCGCGCCCAGGCGAGCGGCTCGCGCTTCTCGCGCTCGAGCACCGGCACCGTCATCAGCTCGGCGGATCCCTACAGGAGCAGCGAGAACAACCCCTACCTCTCGTCGGGCGAGGCGGACGGCCGCTTCTCCCGCGTGACGAGCGGCTATGTCTCGGCGGGACGCATGGGCACCACGCAGGCGCGCACCAGGCGCCGCCCCCACCACCTGCGCAACCTGCTCATCTTCGTCGCGCTCGTGGGGGTGCTGGGCGGCGCCGGCTGGTTCGTCTGGACCCACCGCCCCGTCGAGATCGTCGTGGGCGGCCAGCGTCGCAGCGTCACCGTGGGCACCACCCTCGCCGAGATCAGGTCCAGCGAGGGCATCGAGTGCGCCCCGGGCGACTACGTGAGCGTCTCGGGCAACGTGATCCGCGAGGGCGAGGGCAACCCCTTCACCGCCGAGGTCAACGACGAGCACATGCCCTACGAGCAGGCCGAGGGCTATGGCGTGCAGGGTGGCGAGAGGATCCAGTTCTCGGACGGCGACGACATCATGGAGCCCTATGACGTCGAGGTCCGCGAGACCCAGCCCAAGCTGGTCATGGACGGCGAGTGGGGCTCCATCAGCTACATCGCCTCCTGGGGCGCCGTCCACAAGCAGGAGGTCCGCACGGGCAGGGAGTCGGGCGAGACGGCTGACGGCGACGTCATCGAGCAGGGGAGCGACTGCGTCATCCGCGTCTGCAACGCACGGCCCTCCGACGGCCGCAAGCTCGTCGCCCTCACCTTCGACGATGGCCCGAGTACCTACACCCAGCAGTACCTCGACATCCTCGCGCGCTACGACGCCAAGGCGACCTTCTTCTGCCTGGGCGAGAACATCGAGGCCTATCCCGAGCAGGCCAAGGCCATCGTGGCCGCCGGCCACCAGATCGCCAACCACACCTACGACCACGAGCAGCTCACCGCGGCGCCCGCCGAGACGGTCCTCTCGGAGGTCACACGCGGCTTCGCGTGCATCAAGGACGCCACGGGAGTCGACACCACCGTCATGCGCCCGCCCTACGGCGAGCTGCGCCAGTCCACCTGGTCGGAGACGAACGGCACCATGAGCGTCTCGGTGCTGTGGAACATGGACAGCCTCGACTGGACCCTCCCCGGGGCCGACGCCATCGTCACCAACTCGGTCATCGGCATCCAGCCGGGCTACGTCATCCTCATGCACGATGGGGGCGGCAACCGCGACCAGGACGTCGAGGCGCTGCCGCGCATCCTCGAGACGCTCACGCAGCAGGGCTACGAGTTCGTGACCATCTCGGAGCTCATGGCCTCCGACGAGTCGATTCCCGAGGAGTGCGCCGCGGCCTACAACCCCATGCCCGACGGTGCCATCTGGACCACCGAGCTGGGGTAGGGCGTTACGGCCGTTTTCGGACATGGTCGCCACGTCAAAACGGACACGGTCGTTCTGTCTTCGGACACGAATGCGCCGGTCCGGCCGCTGTCTGGGGCATTTGCGCAGTTGGCGATCTCGCAGTGTGCGATTCATGTCCGAAAGCAGAACGTCCTTGTCCGAAAACCTTTCTACGGTAACGCCGACTTCAGAAGCTCCTGCCGCTCCGCCGCCCGTTCGGAGTCACGCAATGCCTCGCGTTGTGCCGACATGTCCCTGCCGCTGGTCCTCTCGATGGCCTCGATGACCTGACCCATGAGCAGGTCGAGTGCCCCCGCCTCGTAGAGGTCCTCCTTCGTCGCGGTAAAGATGGTCAGGCCGTCGACCCAGAGATCGCGCTCGCGACGCCGGTCGTCGGCATACTTGGACCTCATCTTGGCCTTGGCCGACTCAAGAGCGGCCCAGCTGCCGCTATCCCCCGTCGAGCCGGCGGCAACGGCTGCTTCGACAACGCGCCCCAGGTCAAAGTGGCCGGTCCCATCGTAGTTAATGCCCACGGTCGTCCCCTCGAACAGGATGTCCGGAACGCGGGACGTCTTGCTCGTCGGGCCGGCGTCGGTCAAGTTCCTTCGCCTGTTGACGATGACGTCGCCAATGCCATAGCCAAGCCCGTCGGGACCATCGCCCGCAAAGGCGACGAGGGGCGCCTCCATGGGGGACCAGCAGTTGTCGCGCACGAGATTGGCCGCCTTCCTCGCACGGTCGAGCCCGGGCATCCGGGATGCCGCGCCGACAAAGCCCTGCAGCTTCCTTGCGGTGGAGACCGGCTTGATGCCATAGGTCGGCCCACCGGCGTCATTCCAGGGGAGCGAATAGCACCCGCAGAGCTCCATGCCCAGCAGAGCAAGGCCGAGCGTGTCCAGCTCCGTGCGCATCTCGAGAAAGAGCAGTTCGGGGGAGGGGATGGCAACGCCGTCGGCAAGTCCAACAAACGAGTGCGCGGGGAGCTGCTTGGCATAGACCGTGTTGCGCGTGCCGCTCACCTTGATGCGCGCCTGCTGCCGAGGCACGGCGACACAGAGGGCCTTGCCCTCGAGAGCCTTCCCGAGGGTGTCGGGCAGCCTCTCGAGCAGCCGTTCGCGCGTCCAGTGCTTGCCGGCCGGGGGATTGGGCCCCGTAAGCCCCGTGAACGAGTGCCTTCCAGGAAAGACGGCGGCACCGGTGCGTATGGCACGCAGGATGGCGAGAGCGGTCAGCTTGTTGAAGGTAATCGGCATGCTACCCCCATCGATGTAGACGGTTGGGCAGCCTGCGACTCCATGGTTGCACACGCGGGGTGTCTCGGCAAGGGCCTCTTTTTGACAGCGCCTGCTCGGCTTGCCAGGAAAAACGCACACGGTCGTTTGGGCTTCGGACAAGGACGGACCCGAGGAGCGCATTGCGTTTTTCCCAACTGGCCAAATGCGGCACGATACGAGTTGGGTAAGCGGATCGTGTCCGAAAGCCAAATTACCGTGTGCGAAAGCACGTCGCGTCGGCGTGTTGGCGAGCTCCTAGTACCCCAGCGCCTGCAGCACGAACATGATGATGGTCAGGATGATGACGCTCACGATGGTGAACCAGGTGATGACGTTCCAGACGCGCGAGTTGGCGTACTTGCCCATCACGTGCCTGTCGCTGGCGATGCCGACCATGAAGATCAGCAGCACGGGCAAAAGGACGCCATTGATGACCTGGGCCGCCATCATGATTCCAAAGAGGTTGACGTTGGGGATGATGACGACCACGGCCGAGATGACGATGACCGCGGTGATGATGCTGCGATAGACCGGCGCGTCGCCCCACGAGCGGTCGGCGCCGCGCTCCCAGCCAAAGGCCTCGCAGATGGCGTTCGAGGTGATGCCCGGCAGCACGCAGGCCGCCAAGAACGACGCACCGGTCAGGCCCGCGCCGAAGAGGACCTCGGCGTACCTGCCGGCGAGCGGGGCGAGGGCCGCCGCGGCGTCTTCGGCGCTCTCGACGGCGATGCCGGCGGGGAAGAGGACCGATCCCGTGGTGAGGATGATGAACCACGAGATGATGCTCGCGGCCACGGCGCCGGTGATGACGTCGACGCGCTGGTAGGGGAGGTCCTCCTCGCGGGCGTTCTTCTCGACGACGTTGCTGGTGCCCAGGAAGAGCATCCACGGCGCGATGACGGTACCGATGCTCGCCACGAGCAGCGACACGTAGCGCGTCCCGCTCTGGATGTGAGGAACGAAGGTGTTGAACAGGGCGTCTCCCCAATCGGGACCGATCATGAACCCGGCGATGATGTAGGTGACGAAGACGCAGGCAATGGCCAGCAGCACCTTTTCGATGCGCTCGTAGGACCCGCTCATGGTGATGAGCCACACCGCAAGGGCGGCGATGGGCACGCTCACGTAGGCGGGGATGCCAAAGAGCCCCATGGCCGAGGCGATGCCGGCGAACTCCGAGAGGGTCACCGTGGTGTTGGCCGCGAGCACCGCGAGCATGGCCAGGGCGGAGAGGCGCACGCCGTACTGCTCGCGGATGAGCGAGGCGAAGCCCTTGCCCGTGACGCAGCCCATGCGCGCCGCCGTCTCCTGGGCCACGATGAGCAGGAAGCACATGAGCGGGATGGTCCACAGCTGGGTGAACCCAAAGAGCGAGCCGGCGGTGGAGTAGGTGGCGACGCCGCCTGCGTCGGCACCGGCAAGCGCCGTGACCAGACCCGGGCCCATGGCCGCGAGGACGAGCTTGGGGTCGAGGTGCTGACGCTCGGCACCCTGTGCCTGCTTGGGGGCCGACATGCTAGGCTCCCATCGGCAGGACGATGCCCGAACCGGCGAGCAGCAGCACGGACGCGACGAAGGCGACCGTTGTCAGGGCGTACATGAGCAGCCTGAGGGACGTGCCGCTGATGTCCTTGTCGGCCGCGTCCATCTTGCGCAGCGTGACGAGCACGGCCGGTGCGGCGACGAAGAGCGCCACCGTCACGATGGCGGACGTGACCAGGCCGTGGACGGCGCCGACAAAGGCCGGCGAGGTGGGCACGATCCCCAGGGCGTTGCGAAGGATGCCCAGGCAGCCCCAGGTGAGCATGCCGACGATGACGGCGTAGGCCACCGCTACGAGGATGCCGCGCAAGGCAAAGCCGAGAAGCGAGGGCGCGTCCTCGTCGTCCTCGTCGTACTCGAGGAAGAAGTCGGTGACATAGCGCACCATGGTGCCGGCGACGTGGAGTGCGATGGGCAGCGACGCGCCTGCGGCGAGCGTGGGCAGCAGGCTGGCGGGGTTGGCGCCGGCGACAAGCGCGAGGGCGAGCATGCCGAGCGCCCAGAACGCCACCCAGGCCTCGCTCTCGAGGACGCCGGCCAGCACGTGCTGGGACTCGTCGGACGAGTTGCGCACGCGCGAGCCCGCGATCTGCAGGTCCTCCTCGTGCTCCTCGCGCATGACGTCGAGCGCGTCGTCGACCGTGACGATGCCCAGCAGCTTGCGGTTCTCGTCCACGACGGGTATCGCAAGCAGGTTGTACTTGGCGATCTCCTCGGCCACGTCCTCCTGGTCGTCTTCGGGCGAGACCGTGAGCACGTCCTCGGTCTCGGCGACGTCGGCGAGCTTGGTGTCATGGCCGTTGACCACGAGGTCGCGCAGGGAGATGACACCCTTGAGGTGACGCTCGTCGTCAACGAGGTAGAGGTAGTGCATGGTCTCGACGTCCTCGTTGAGGTCTCGCACGCGCGCGATGCCGTCGCGGACGGTGGCGTCGGCGGGCAGCGAGACGAACTCGCTGGTCATGATGCGGCCTGCGGTGTCCTCGCGGTAGCCCAGCAGCTGTCGCACGGCGCGCTGCTCCTTGACGCCCATGAGGCGCAGGAGCTTCTCGGCCTTCTCGTAGTCGAGCTCGCCCACCAGCTCGGCGGCGTCGTCGGGGTCCATCTCGGAGAGCATCTTGGACGCGTCGAGCTCGCTCATGTCTCCCACGATCTCGGCGGCCATCTCGTCGTCGTCGAGCTCGGCCATGGCGAGGGCCGCCTGGGCGTCGTCGAGCTGGGCGAAGACCTGGCCGCGCAGGCGCGGGTCGAGCTGCTCGATGATGTCGGCGATGTCGGCGGGGTGCATGTCGTCGAGGGTGCGGTGCGTGACCGAGAGCTTGACGTTGGAGAGGTCGCGGTCGAGCAGGTCCATGTAGTTCCAGGCGATGATGCTCTCGGGGATGTCGCGGCCAAAGACCTTGGCCGCGCGGCAGGCCACGCGCTCGAGGGCGGGGTGGAGCGAGCGCAGGAGGCCGCGAGCGCCCACCTCGGCACCCAGCAGGCGCAGCTGGGACTGGCTGGTGTCGGATAGCTTGAGGTCGTTCACGCGCACGACGCGCATGCCGCGCGTGTCGACGATCTGCTTGTTGAGCAGGTCGCGGGCGATGAGGACCTCGGTGGGCTGGAGGTACGAGAAGCGGATGTCGGTGGAGGGCACCTTGAGGCGCACCTCGTCGTCGTCGAAGCTGTCCACGTACTTGCGCCAGCTGATCATGAAGGGCGTCTTGCCCGGACCTTGGAAGGCCAGGCTCGTCACGCGGGGAAAGACCTCGCCCGTGGCGATGCCCAGGTCGTTTACCGTTCCGATTTTCTCGCCCGTGGAGTCCACCACGGGAATGCCCAGCATCTGGGACAGATAGATCATATGCGTGCTCCTAACGTCAGCCCGCATGTGGCGGGCGCGCGGCCTCACCCCTCACGGCGTGGCTCGCGGGAGCACGCTTGAGGGGTCATCGACTGTGAGGTCGAGGTTTCATCGATGACCTTTCTCTTTGGCTTGCAGTGTGCGGGACCCTCTCCCGCACAGGCCATTGTACACGTTTGGAGATGGATGCGCGTGCGTGCTCTGCCCGCCTCCCTCATTATCAGCCTGGATCAATTTGCCCTGCTGCTGTTATCAGCCCGAGTGGAGGGGCTTCTCGGACCTTCTGAAGCGTTTGCGCAGATGATTGCTGGCAAGCCTTGCGACTCTGGCTGATAACGAGCTAGGCCGATAACGACTCAGGTTAAAAACCGCGAGCCCTGCTCCTGGCCTCGGCCCCTTGCCGCACCGTCTCTGCTTGTGGCATCATCGATTCGACAGGCTGCCCGCCGCACGATCGGATGGGGGCAGCATGTCCGTAGCATTTTGCAAGTCCACCGCATTGAGCATCCTTCGAGCCCTTCGCCAGGGAGACCTGAGCGTTGAGGGGCGGCGTCGGCATGTCTCCCTCTCGTGGCCGGTTCCGCCGTCGGGGAAGAGGTGGACGCGGCGCAAGCTGCTGGAAGAGTTGCCCGCTGCCCTGCGTGACGAGCTGTCCGGTAGCGAGATAGACGTCGCAACGCCCAGCGATGCTCACCGCATTCACGCGCGTGGGGTCAAAAACGTCACATATGTGCGGAAGATGCCAGGTTCCACGTTCGTCGAGGTTGGCGGAGGGTTGACGCTGTCATCTCCTGAGCTCGTCTTCCTCGAGATGGGTGCCGACCTCAACGTCCTTGAGCTTGCCCTGCTGGGAATGGAGCTGTGCGGAGGGTACGTGCTTCCCGCCCGTGGTGACGGTGAGGTGAGGTATGGCGTGGGGCCCGTGACGTCCGTCGATAAGCTCGCGGCGTTTCTCGGCCAGATGCGCCGCCATCCTCGGATTGGCGTCGCAAGGGCGGCCCTGCGTCTTGTCCGCGACAGCTGCTGGTCGCCCATGGAGGCGCCTCTCGTCGCGTTTTTGGGAGAGGGCCCCGAAGGCTTGGGCTATGGGGTCGGTGACCTTGTCGTCAACGAGCGCGTGCGGTCGGAGGCGGCAAATGCGAGGCTCGCGAGCAAGGAGTCGCGCGTGCCCGACATCGTCGTTGCGGGCACGGGCGTGGGCGTCAACTATGACGGCGCTGGCCACTACGACATCGAGCGGGTCGCCCGTGCGGCACTCGCCGCGGCGGGAAATGCCGGCGAGAAGGGCGCCTGGAGCGAGTTGGAGGCGACAAAGCGTGAGGTCCGCAGGAAGTATGCCGACGACAGGCGTCGGGAGCGCGACCTGTGGGCAAGTGGAATGACGGTCTTCACGGTGACCAAGGAAGACCTCTACGAGGAGGGTGCGCTCGATTTGCTTGCTGGCCAGGTGATCGAGGCCCTGGAGCGGACGAGCGGGCGCGACATGTCATCGCAGAGGGCGGCGCTGGGGGACAAGGAGAGGGCTCGGAGGCGTTGGGGGCTGTTGAGGTCGGTGCTGCCGTGAGGGGACGTGCCATTATCAGCCTTGGTCGAGCAGGCCAGCTGGTGTTTTCAGCCCGAGTGGCTGGGATTCACCCGTTCTTATCAGCATTTTCGCAGGTGGCAATGGTCAAACTCCGTGACTCAGGCTGATAATGGCCCGGGCTGATAATGTGGCAACAACGAAAAGGCCCCGCCGGAGCGGGGCCCTGCTGGCCGCGTGATTCGTGCGGCGCCTAGAACTGCACGTTGGGGGTGACGCGCGCCGTCTCGGCGGCCTGGAAGCCGCCGCGGGGCTCGAAGCCGGCGATGCTGGCGATGACGTTGCCGGGGAAGGTCTGGATGGCGTTGTTGAACATCATCACGCAGTCGTTGAAGCTCTGGCGTGCGTAGGAGATGCGGTTCTCGGTGTCGGTGAGGTCGGACTGGAGCTGCTGGAAGTTGACGTTGGCCTTGAGGTCGGGGTAGTTCTCGAGGGTCACCATGAGGCGCGAGAGCACGCCGGAGAGCTCGTTGGCGGCGGCCATCTTGGCCTCGGGCGAGCTGGCGCTCACGGCTGCGGCGCGGGCGTTGGTGACGGCCTGGAGCGTCTCGGATTCGTGGATGGCATAGCCCTTGACCGTTTCGACCAGGTTGGGGATGAGGTCGTTGCGGCGCTGGAGCTGCGTGTCGATGGTCTGCCAGGCGTTGTCGACGCGGTTGCCCAGCTTGATGATCTTGTTGTACAGGCCAATGCACGCGCCGGCGATGACGACGAGCAGGACGAGGATAACGACGAAGGGGCTCATGAGCGGTCCTTTCCCTTGGAAGCGTCAAGACGTTCATGCAGCAGTATACCCCCGCCTGACAGGGGTATTCCGGGAGGTCGTGCCTAGACGGCGAAGAGCGCGTTCACGTGGAACGAGCCATCGCGCTCGAGCGTGGTCAGCGAACCCTGGTAGCGCGCGACGATCTCGCGCGCGGTCCGCAGCGACGTGTCTGTGAGCGTGGCGCCCGTGCACTCGAGATGCACGCTCGTGGTGCCCAGCGCCCGACGCACGACGAGCGAGGCACTGGTCGGCCCGGCCTCGAGCATGGCGTCGAGGACGGTCGAGAACAGCGCGTACGTGTCCGCCGGAGCCATGAATGCGAGCGCGGATCCGTCCGCCACGCAGGGCAGCGCCACCCCCGCCCGCTCGAAGCGCAGGCGCTGCTCGGTGAGGGCGGTGTCCAGGGCCTCGTTGCCCGTGCGGACCTGCGAGTCGTACACGCTGACCGAGCGGACCAGCTCACGGATGGTCTCGCGCCCCAGGCCCTCGTCGCTGGCGAGCCGGGCGATGCCGTGGCGGATGTCGTGCACGCGGGCGTTGATGGCGGCCACGCTCTCACGGGCCTGCTCGTACTGGCGCTCGTGCTCTGCGACCATGAGTGCGAGCGTGTCCCTCTCGGCCTCGACGCGCCTGTTCACGAGCAGCTCGAACTCCATTGCGAGGGTGAATACGCAGGCCAGGCCATGGAAAATGCGCAACAGTACCATCGCCCCGATGGCGATGCCCTGCTCGACGAGCCACTTGATGACCAGGTCGAAGCCGATGATGACCAGGATGGTCACCGCGAACATGACGAGCATGCGCCGGTCCTCGATGCGCTCGAGGCCCTCGCGCCGCAGGTGGCGGGTGACGAGCAGGTAGGTGAGGGCATAGACCACGACCATGCAGGCGAACGAGATGGCAAAGCGCGTGGGCGTGTAGAAGCTGGCGTCGCCAGGCGAGCCGCCGCCGGACAGGGTCCAGATGAACTCGGTCGCGCCCGAGGCGAGGTTCTGCACGGTGTATCCCGCCGAGCAGCAGAAGAGCGCCGTCCACACGGAGGTGTCGTAGACCGCAAGGATCGCGCCGACGCAGGCCGCGAGCAAAAGCGAGAAGGTTGCGAGCTGGGCGAGGGAGAAGCCCAGGCCAGACCGCTCGGCAAGTGGGACGAGGGTCGCCACGAACAGGACGAGATAGGTGATGAACAGGCCAAGGAGGGCACACGGCACGCGCAGGCGCGCCCCGTCGCGCAGGGGCAGTGGGGCCGCCATCAGCCAGATGCCCAGGACGATCCTCGCCAGCGAGAGGGCCATGACGAAGAGGGCGAAGGCGGCGGACGCAGGCGACATCAGACGCTCCGGCCGACGTAGTTGGCGATCTCCTCCAGCGCGGCCTTGCGGCAGCCGCGGCTGAAGAAGAGCTCGGTGCCGTCCGCCATGACGACCGACCCCTGCCGCACGAGCCTGACCTGTGCCAGGTTGGCCAGGCAGCTCGCGGAGACCTTGACGAAGCCCGCCCCCAGCTCGTCCGCGACCGCCCGGATGCTCCCACGCACGCGCAGGTCGCTGCCGTCTGCCAGGTGGTAGTGCAGGTCGTGCCGGAGGATGTCCACGTAGAGGACCTCGTCCTGGCGCGCGACGCGCAGCCCGTCGGGGGAGGGGATGGTCACGGTCTGGACCTCTCGGCGCCGCATGGCCCGCAAAGCCCGCTCCATGCAGGGAACGAAGGCCTCATAGGTGACGGGCTTGACCAAAAAGTCGAGGGCGTCGACCGCATAGCCTCGCACGGCGTACTGGGCTAGGTTGGTGACGAAGACCAGCGGGACCTGGTCGTCGTAGGTGCGCAGCTCCTCGGCAGCCTCTATGCCGTTGACCCCGGGCATGTCGATGTCCATGAAGATGAGGTCGGCCTGGTGGTGCGCGCCCACAAACTCGAAGGCCCCGGGAATGACCTGCACGTCAAGGGGGACGTCGCGCTCTGAGGAGAAGCGTGCCAGGTGGGAGCGGAGCGCGTCCGCCTCGGCTGGCGTGTCCTCAACTATGAGGATGCGGTACACCCCGGTTCCCTCCCTGCTCCGACGGACAATGCCAAATAGGTCAGTGAGACCTACCAATCGAGTCAAGCGCCCTCATTGCAAAGCACCCTCCCATAGTATCCGAACTGGGTAACCATAGGCGTCCGACATGGGGTCGGCACCGCAAGGCAAGGGGGAAGCAATGGCATTTGGAAAGGGGAAGGACGGCATGGTCAAGAGGCCGAGCAGGATCCTGCTGGTGCTCCTGAGCATCCTCGTCATTCCGTTCGT
>SUUD01000203.1 GCA_015062715.1 Olsenella sp.
GTAGGCAATGGCCGCGGCACGGCCGGCAGCGTTCGCGTGGGCAGCGGCGTCGTCGACCACCGCGCGGGTGAAGAGCTCGGTGGCCTCGCGCTCGTCCAGGCCGCGGGCGGCCAGGTAGGCCAGCTGCTCGGGCGAGACGGAGCCGATGGTGGCGCCGTGGTTGCCGGCGACGTCGTCCTCGTCGCACAGGATGGTGGGCAGGCTCTTGTTGACCACGTTGCCGCTGGCCAGAAGCACGGTCTCGTTCTCCAGGCCGTCGGCGCCCTTGGCACCGTGGACGAGGTCGATGGTGTCGCAGAGGTTCTTGCGCGCACCCTCCTCGAGCACGCCCGAGAAGATCAGGCGGCAGGTGGTGTTTGCGCCGCGCATGCGGGCCAGGTAGTTGAGGTCGAGGTCCTCGCCGCCCGACACGAGGTAGCGGCAGGTGAGGTTCACGTCGGAGCGCTCGCCGCACTGGTTCACGGCCAGGCCGAGCGCGGTCTTGGCGCCGCTCAGCACGTACTGGCGCACCTCGAGCGAGGCGTCCTCGCCCAGCTCGACGCCCACGCTCTCGAGGTAGGGCACCTCGTCCATGGCGTAGACGCCCACCAGGCGCACGCGGGCGCGCGCGCCGGCGCGGATGCGCAGGGCGTGTCCCGAGAGCAGGCCCTCGGTGAGCCCCTCGGCGCTGTGCTCGTAGCCCTCGCCGGCAAGCTCGGCCAGCTGGCCGTCGTCGGCGTTTCCGCCGCCGCCCGGGGTGGCCGTCACGAAGAGCGTGAGCTCCTCGTCGTCGGCCACGACCACGTCGCTTGCCGTGACGGGGCCGCCCACCTCGATGCTGGCGCGGCCGCTCGCGTTGGGCATCCACGCGCAGACGTCGGCCGCGGCGTCGAGCCAGGCCGTGGCGCCGGCGCCGGCGCTCATCTCGATGTCGGCGAAGGCCTCGGGGTCGGGGCGCACGCCCTCCAGGTCGTCCGGCAGCACCGGCACCTGGAAGGACGTCTCGTTGATGCGCAGGTAGTTCCAGGTCTGGGCGGGCGGCACGTTGACGCCCGCGAGGGTCATCGTCTGTGCCATCAGCCAATCGCCCCTTCCATCTCGAGCTTGATGAGGTTGTTCATCTCGACGGCGTACTCCATGGGGAGCTCCTTGGAGATGGGGTTGGCAAAGCCGTTGACCACCGCCGTGCGCGCCTCCTCCTCGGTCATGCCGCGGCTCATGAGGTAGAGCACGGTGTCGTCGGAGATGCGGCCGATGGTGGCCTCGTGGCCCACCTGGGCGCTCGCGCAGCGCACGTCCATGGCGGGGATGGTGTCGGAGCGGCTGATGTCGTCGAGCATGAGCGACGAGCAGCTCACGTTGGCCTTGGCGCGCTCGGCCTTGGGGCCCACCACCACCGAGCTGCGGAACGTGGAGATGCCGCCGCCCTTGGAGATGGACTTGGCCGAGATGGACGCCGTGGTGTCGGCGCCGCCCATGATGACCTTGGTGCCGGTGTCGAGGTTCTGCGTGGCGCCGGCGAAGGTGATGCCGGTGTACTCGCAGGTGGAGCGGTCGCCCACGAGCTGGGTGGTGGGGTAGAGGTAGCCCACGTGGCTGCCAAAGCTGCCGCTCACCCACTCCATGACGCCGTCCTCCTCGACGCGGGCGCGCTTGGTGTTGAGGTTGTACATGTTCTTGGACCAGTTCTCGATCGTGGAGTAGCGCAGGCGCGCGCCCTTGCCCACGAACAGCTCCACCGCGCCGGCGTGGAGGTTGGCCACGTTGTACTTGGGCGCGGAGCAGCCCTCGATGAAGTGCAGGTCGGCGCCCGGCTCCACGATGATGAGGGTGTGCTCGAACTGGCCGGCGCCCTTGGCGTTGAGGCGGAAGTAGCTCTGCAGCGGGTACTCCACCGTGACGCCGGCGGGCACGTAGACGAACGAGCCGCCGCTCCACACGGCGCCGTGCAGGGCCGCGAACTTGTGGTCGGTGGGCGGGATGAGCGTCATGAACTTCTCACGGATGAGGTCGGCGTACTCGCCGTGCAGGGCCTCCTCGATGCCCGAGTAGACCACGCCCATCTTGGAGGCGCTCTCCTGCATGTTGTGGTAGACCAGCTCGGAGTCGTACTGGGCGCCGACGCCGGCCAGGTAGGCGCGCTCGGCCTGGGGGATGCCCAGGCGCTCGAAGGTGTCGCGGACCTCCTCGGGGACGTCGTCCCAGCTCTGGGCCTGCTCGGTCTTGGGGGCCACGTAGGTCGAGATGTGGTCCATGTCGAGGCCCTCGATCGACGGGCCCCAGTTGGAGGGCATGGCCGTCCTGTGGTAGATCTCGAGCGAGCGCAGGCGCAGCTCGAGCATCCAGGCGGGCTCGTCCTTCTTGGCGCTGATCGCCTCGACGATTTCGGGCGTGAGGCCGTCGGCGAAGCGCTCGTAGCCCTCCTCCGACTTCTTGAAGTCGTAGATGCTGCGGTCGAGGTCGGCGACCTCGGCGCGCGGGCGCGGGGTGGTCTCGGCCATGCGCTACGCCTCCTGCGGCAGGAGCGCCTCGAAGCGCTCGAAGCCCTCGGCATCGATCTGGGAGATGAGGCTGGCGTCGGCCTCGGCCACCAGGTTGCCGCGGACCATGACGTGGGTGCGGTCGACCTCGAGGCGCTCGAGGATGCGCGTGTTGTGCGTGATGACGAGCAGCGCGCCGTCGCACTCCTCGCGGTAGGCCTCCATGCCACGGCTCACGACGGACAGGGCGTCGACGTCGAGGCCGGAGTCGGTCTCGTCGAGGATGGCCAGCTTGGGACGGAGCAGCAGCAGCTGGAGCATCTCGAGCTTCTTCTTCTCGCCGCCCGAGAAGCCCACGTTGAGCTCGCGCTCGAGGTAGGAGGGGTCAAGGTCGAGGCGCTCGGCGAGCGCGGTCACGTGCGTGCGGAACTCGCGGTTCTTCATCTTGAGCTCGGGGCGCTTGTCGCAGATGGTGCGCAGGTAGCTCATGAGGGGCACGCCGGGCACCTCGACGGGCGCCTGGTATGAGAGGAAGACGCCCGCGACGGAGCGCTTGTCGGGGGAGAGCTCGGTGATGTCGGCGCCGTCGAAGGTGATGGAGCCGGACGTGACCTGGTAGGCGGGGTCGCCCATGATGACGTGGCCGAGCGTCGACTTGCCGGCGCCGTTGGGGCCCATGAGGACGTGGACCTCGCCCGCGGCGAGGGACAGCGAGACGTCGTGCAGGATCTCCTTGTCCTCGATGCCCGCGCTGAGGTGGTCGACGCGCAGAAGCGATTGTGCCATGTGGTCCTTCTTTCTGTGACGCGCGCGTGCGCGATGGTTGGCCTGAGCATCGTAGCATATTCCCTACCGCTCACTAGGAATTACATAGAGGGTCATTCCGGGGTAGCGGGGGGCATCCCGACCTCGAGACGTTTTTCGGACAATTCATTTATCCGACTATCGAATGACCAGCGGAAACGTCCAATGTTATGTAAAGTCGCTCCCAAAATGTCCGAAAACGGGATGAGGGGAGGCCGGAGGGCACAGCCTTCGGGCCTGCCCGTGCGCAAAAGCGCTAGCATGTCACCCATGTGAATGCGAGGGGAGGCGGGCTCGGTGGAGGCACTCAAGAAGGCGAACGCGGTCCTTGGCCGGCACATGGCGCTGCTGACCGTGTGCTTCGTCGCCTTTGGCATCCTCTTCCCGGCGGTGCTGGAGCCCCTCGCGCCGGCCGTCACGTTCCTCTTTGCCATCGTCACCTTCCAGGGGGCGCTGGGCAACACGGTCGACAACGTGGTCCGGGTCTTCCGCCGCCCGCGCATGCTCCTGGGCATCCTCGTGGCCAGCGCCGTCGTCATGCCCTCCATCGCGC
>SUUD01000024.1 GCA_015062715.1 Olsenella sp.
CTCGCACTTGATGCCCATGCCCTCGAGCACCTTCGCGTAGCTGGCCGGCAGCGTCCCCACCGAGCCGATGTCGTCGTAGAGCACGCGCACGTCGACGCCTTCGGCAGCCTTGCGCGCAAGCACGTCGAGCATGGCGTCCCACAGCTCGCCCGGCTCGATGATGAAGTACTCCAGGAAGACGAAGCGCTCGGCGCGCTCGAGGTCCTCGAGCATGTGGGGGAAGCCGTCCTCGCCCAGGCCATAGTAGGAGAAGCCCGTGTTGCGGTACACGGGATAGCCCTGCGAGCCGGCGAGGTAGCGCACCTGCCCCGCCGCCTCGGGCACGCGGGCGCACGCCTCCTCCAGGACCGCCGGGTCCTGGGCGAGCAGAGGCGCCGCGGCATGGGTCTCGGCCACGACGTCGCGGAAGGTCCGCCCCAGGAAGAGGTTGGCGCCAAAGGAGAGGTAGACGACGGCGCCAAAGATGGGCGAGAGGACGATCAGGATGATCCAGATGAGGTCGGACGAGAGGTGTCGGCTGAAGCGGACCATGAGGACCACGATGAGCAGGCTCGCCACGCGCATGACCACCTCGACCCAGGCGAACTGGTCGTAGAAGAAGCTGAAGAGCGCGTAGGTGAGCAGACACTCGAAGACGGCCGCCAGCGCGACCAGGAGAAGCCTGCCCGGCGTTGCCTTGAGCTGGTTCTCTCCCTTGGACATGAAGGACCTCCTCGCATCCCAATAACCACTAAGGGCATGCCCCGAATGGCTAGAGCTCGCCGCCGTACATGAGGGCGCCCCAGGACGTGGGGTCGCCGGGCACGTCATAGCGCTCCCAGATGCGCACCATGCCCCGGTGCTCGTAGTAAGCGAAGTTCGACTCGGTGTCGGTCATGAGGAAGAACCTGGTGGCGCCGCCCTCGCGCAGCAGCCCCCTCATGCGGCCGAAGAGCTCGCCTCCCAGGCCCGCCCCGATGAGCCACGGCTCCACCATGAAGAGGTTGAGCTGCGCCTGGGCATACTCGCTTCCCGTGGCGATGAACTCGTCGGCCTTGGCGAACTCGCGCATGTCGCCAAAGAGCTGGCCCTCGAGGGCCTTGTCGGCCGTCTTTGCGCGCTCGGTCGCCAGGGCAAGGGTCTCGTCGAAGGCAGGCCGCCAGCGGGCGTCCTCGGGCACATGCCCGTCGTGCGTGACGCAGCCCATGCACACGCCCACCACGGCGCCGTCGAGCTCGGCGACGATGGTGAGCGGCGAGCGCAGGAGCGGCGCCAGCACGCACATCCGGGCGGCCAGCATCTTGTCGGCCGGGTCGGGAACGAGGTTGCACCAGTGGTGCGTGTAGAGCGTGGCGATGGCCTCGAGGTCGTCAACCGTCGCCTCGCGATAGGTGATGGCGGAGATGTCCGCAGATGTGGTCATGGCCTTCCTTTCAATGGCAGGTTCCAGACCACATTCTAGCGTCGCATCACGCGTACGGAAACGAGTCGGGCCTCCGGCCCCCGACACACTCTTCCGGGCAGCTATTCGGCCTTCTCGCCCTTGATCTTGGACACGAACTTGTTGACCAGGTCGCCGAAGGTGCGCATGCCGTCCCATTCCTCGTCGGGAATGGTCACGCCGAGCTTGTCCTCGAGCTCGGTCAGCACCATGATGAAGCCCAGGGAGTCGACCTCGCCCTGCTCGGAGAGGACGTCCTCGTCCTTGAGGCGCCGGCCGAGCAGCTCGGGGATGTTGTTGTCGATGGCCTCGTGGACGGCCTCGCTCACCTTGGCGCGCAGGGGCTCAACCTTGTCCTTGGCCTCGCTGACGCGCTCCATGAGTGCCTCGCGGGCTGGCGCCGTCTTCTCGACGGCCTCCTGGAACTTCTCGCGCAGCTCCTCGCGCATGGGCTCGGACTTCTCGTAGGCCTCCTGGACCCTCTCGCGCAGCTCCTCGCGTGCGGGGGCGGTGCGCTCGTAGGCCTCCTCGAGACGTTCCTTGAGCTCCTCGCGGACAGGCGCCGCCTCGTCCCAGCGCTCCCTGATCTCGGCACGGACCGGGGCGGTCTTCTCCATGAACGCCTCGCGGGCGGGGGCGGTGCGCTCCATGAGCTCCTCGCGCAAAGGCGCCGTCTTCTCGGCGACCTCCTCAAGGCGCTGCAGGACCTCGGCCTTGACGCCCGTGGGCTCGGGCTCGACGACAACCGCACCCGACTCGACGGCCTCGACCGCGGCCTCGATGGCCTCCTCCATACGCTCGATGCCCGAGGGGATCCCCTCGTCCTCGGGCTGCTCGGCCACCTGCTCGACGACTGCCTGCTCGGCCGTCTCCTCGACGACGACTTCCTCGTTCACGTTCTGCTCGTCCATTGCTACCCCTCGATCTCTCCCTGCAGCTCCCAGCGCTTGAGCTTGCCCGTCGCCGTGCGGGGCAGCTCGTGCCCCAGCTCGATGACGCGCGTAATCTGCTGTGCGCGCGGCGTGCGCGCCTGAACGTCCGCAATGAGCTCCATTGCCTTGGCGCCCGTCAGCTCGGTCTTGCCCAGCACCAGCGTGAGCTTGTCGTTCACCAGCGCGACGGCGGCCTCGGGCGTGCCCAGGGCCGCGTGGATCTCGCCCTCGTACTCGGGCAGGAACACCTTGGTGCCGCTTCCCAGCACCAGCATCTCCTTCTTGCGGCCGGTGATGTGCAGGCAGCCGTCCTCGTCAAGGAAGCCCAGGTCGCCGGTGTGCAGGACGCCGTCGACGACCACGGCGGCCGTGTCCTCGGGCCGGCGGTAGTAGCCCAGCATGAGGTTGGTGTCGGACGCGATCAGGACCTCGCCGTCGTCGGCGATGGTGACCTCGAACGCGTTGCAGACCTCCATGGCCCGCGGGTCGGCGCCGTGACCCAGCGCCACGCCGGAGCTGGTCTCGGTGAGGCCGTACCCAAAGGCCACGCGCTCGACCTTGGCCTGGAGGGCGGCGAGCAGCTCGGGCCCGCAGTCGCCCGCACCCACGAGCACCGCTTTGAGGCGGTCGTTGAGCAGGTTGTGGCCCATGAGGAAGGCCAGCAGGTTGGGCACGACCGAGATGGCCGTGGGGTCGAAGTGGCGGCAGTCGTCCACGTAGTGGCGTGGGCCACGGCCCAAGGCCACCTCGGCTCCGCAGTGCAGGGGCCACAGGATGCCGCAGACAAAGCCAAAGACGTGCGCCATGGGCAGGATGCAGAGCAGCCGGTCGTCATGCTCGAGCGGAAACAGCGGGGCACCCGTCCAAGGGGCGGCCATGAGGCTTTCGTCGGTGAGGGCCACGAACTTGGAGCGACTCGTGGTGCCCGACGTGAGGAACAGCACGCGGCGTGCGCCATCGGTGACGCCGGCACCAAGGTAGGTGGCGAGGGCCTCTGCGCGCTCGGGACGCGAGCACCACAGGCAGTCGGCCTCGCACCCTGCCAGCAACAGCGGCATGAGCGCGTCAGGCGTGGACTCGTCGAGGATGGTCACCTGCAGGCCGGCGATGTTCGCGGCGAGTATCTCGACGAAGCACGGCTGCGAGCCGTTGGCGAGCACGGCCATCGAGGTCTTTCCCGTGGCAGCAAGCTCTGCGGCACGGGTGCGGACCTGCGAGTCGAGCTCAGACCACGTGGTGGTTGCCAGGTCGTCGCCATGCACGAGCGCGACCTTGTCCCCGTACTCAGCAGCACCACGAACGAGCAGGTCGTCAAAGCCCATATAGCGCTTTTCCATAGGTGTTCCTTCCACTCGAAGGAAGTAGTCTTACACAGTCTATGGAGCAACTGGGCAACAATTCATCGCAAGGCGAGCACTATTCGACGCACGGCTCCAATTGGACGGGCAGACGCCATGCGCATTCCTGCTAGCGCCGGGGCTGCGCCGCCCGGCAGGTTGCCGCCGCCTGGCGGAACCGCTCCTCGAAGTGCGCGATCGCGGCACGGGCCTCCGCCGTCCACGGGGTGAGCATGTCAAAGGCGTGCACGTCTCCGTGGTAGACGTCGCATGCCGCCGATACGCCCGCGGCCTGGAGGGCGCGCACGTAGTCGAGCGTCTCGGCAAGGAACGGCTCCCCGTCGCTCACGAAGGTGTAGGCCGGAGGCATGCCGGAGAGGTCGTCTTCGAGCGCGGGCGAGGCGTACGCGGGCACCGCAGCACTCCCCCACAGCGGACCCAGGTAGCCTCGCCAGCCCCAGTGGTTGCGCGCCGTGTTCCACACGCGACCGTGGTTGTCGGCGGAGGTGCGGGTGTCACGACAGTCAAGCATGGGGTAGAGCGGCATCTGGAAGGCGACCGCGACCTCGCCCATGTCGCGGGCGAGCAGACATGCCGCCGCCGCAAGTCCGCCACCAGCGCTCTCGCCACCAACAAACAGCTGGTCAGGGGCACAACCGAGCTCTTGGGCATGCTCCTGGAGCCAGAGCAGGGCGGCATAGCAGTCGAGGACGGCCGCAGGATAGGGCTTCCGCCAAGCCAGCCGATACCTGGGCGATACCACCACGGCCTCGCCGCTGCGCACGAGCGGCGCCATGCGCGAGGCGTGTGCCATCCCCGCCATGCCCAGCATGTAGCCGCCTCCGTGGATCCACAGGACCCCAGGCACAGGACCATGCTGCTCGTGCGGGCGCAGGACGAGCAGGTCGAGGGCGTAGTCGCCCACATCCACGCGGTGACGCTCGGTCTCGTAGCCCAGCACGGCCTATCTCCCCAGCGCATCGAAGCCAGCACGAACGCGGTCGGGCACCTGGTCCGCAGGCAGGTCGCGCACCGGTGCCTCGGTGCCGGCGGCCTCGGCCGTCTCGTAGTACCAGCACTTGTACTCGAGCACCTCGAGCGTGCGCCTGAGCTGTTCGATCTCGGATTTGACGGCGTCGCGGCGGGCGCGGAAGAGCTCTCGGCGCTCCCCCAGCGAGGCATCTCCCCGCGCGACCATCCCCATGAAGTCGCGGATCTCGCGGATGGAAAGCCCCGAGCGCTTGAGGCACTCGATCACGGTGAGGGCCTCGCGATCGGCGTCGCCAAACATGCGCAGGCCACCGGCCGAGCGCTCGACAAAGGGCAGCAGCCCCTCCTTGTCGTAGTAGCGCAGGGTCGAGGCGGGGATGCCCGTCTCCTTGGCCATCTCACCAACCGTGTAGAGCATGTGTGCCTCCCGTGTGCCCGTTCGTCGGTGCTTGACTTAAAGTGTACTTCAACTTGTTAGAGTTTCTATTAGCCATTGCAAATACTCGAAGAAAGGACACGCCATGCAGGACGCACAGCTCGAACTCACCCAGGAATGGGACAAGACCTTCCCCCAGAGCGACCAGGTCGACCATTGCAAGGTCACCTTCCACAACCGCTTTGGTATCACGCTCGCGGCCGACCTCTACAAGCCGCTCGCCGGCGAGGCTCCCTTTGCCGCCATCGCCGTGTGCGGTCCCTTCGGCGCCGTCAAGGAGCAGTGCTCGGGCCTGTATGCCCAGAAGATGGCCGAGCGTGGGTTCCTCACCATCGCCTTCGACCCCTCCTACTGCGGCGAGTCGGGCGGCGAGCCCCGCTACATGGCCTCCCCCGACATCAACACCGAGGACTTCCAGGCGGCGGTCGACTACCTCGTCTGCCGTGACGACGTGGACGCCGAGCGCGTGGGCATCATCGGCATCTGCGGCTGGGGCGGCATCGCCCTCAACGCGGCCGCGGCCGACACGCGCATCAGGGCGACCGTCGCCTCCACCATGTACGACATGAGCCGCATCGCCGGCAACGGCTACTTCGACGCCGACGACAACCCCGAGGCGCGCCAGGCTGCCCGCGCGGCCTTCTCGGCCCAGCGCACCGCCGACTACCAGAGCGGCACCTATGCCCGCGGCGGTGGCGTCGTGGACCCGCTGCCCGAGGACGCGCCCTGGTTCGTCAAGGACTACTACGCCTACTACAAGACCCCGCGCGGTTACCACGAGCGCTCGCTCAACTCCAACGACGGCTGGGCCGTGACCAGCAACATCTCGTGGGCCAACGCGCGCTTCCTGCGCTACATCGGCGAAATCGACCGCGCGGTGATGGTCCTGCACGGCGACGCCGCCCACTCCTTCTACTTTGGCAAGGACGCGTTCGCCCAGCTCAAGGGTGACAACAAGGTGTTCGAGGTCATTCCCGGGGCCGTCCACACCGACCTCTACGACAACCTCGACGTCATCCCCTTCGACAAGCTCCAGGCCTTCTTCGAGCAGTACTTGGGCTAGGCCGCCAACCAGAACCAGGCGGCGGGAACCTGTCATTGGGGACGGTTCTTTTTGACAGGTTTTTCGTCTACGAAAAACCTGTCAAAAAGAACCGTCCCCAATGACAGGTTCCCGCCGCCTCTGGTCGAGTGCTTGCTAGTCGATAACGGCCCCGCGCACGGGATAGAGCGTGTAGCCTGCGAGGTCGCGTGCCAGCTGAGCGCGGCACTCCTCCAGGAGCTCGGGCTTCACGTCGACGGTCGTCATGAGGTAGGGCTGCAGCTCCATGACCTCGCGCTGCCCCTCGGTGAGGTTGTCATCGCTCGCCACCATGGCGCCCGTGAAGGCGATCGCCAGCTCGGGGCAGGTGATGACGGCCTCGCCGCGCGCGTGTCCGCCGGCACCCTCGAGCACGTTGAAGGTCCAGTCGCCAAAGCGCATGCTGCCCACGAGCTCGATGGGGTCGTCGCCCGAGCGCCCGCCCATGACGGCACAGCGCCCCAGCTGCGGCGTCTCGTATCCCGAGATGATCTTGACGAGCGCGATGTACGGGGCGTCCAGCGCCACGCGCTCGCGATAGCTCGGCTTGCCGCGGTTCTCGTTGACGAAGTTGGAGTAGCAGGTGCGGTTGAGGTAGATCGTGTCGAAGATGCGCAGCAGGCCCGCGCTCGACACGTCGGGTGACGTGATGATGACGCTCTTCGGCCGGCGCGCGAAGTCGTCGAAGATCCCCTCGAGCAGCGCGGTGAGCTCCTCCTCGTAGCAGCCCATGCCGCAGTCGACGAAGAGCAGTGCGCCGTAGTACTCGAGCACGTAGAAGTTGCCGCCCACCGGGGGCTGGATGGCATAGAGCATGAGGTGGTCGGCCAGCTCGCGCTTGGTGACCTGCGCCGCGAAGCCCTCTCCCTTGCTGTCGTGCACCAGCTGGGCATAGCGGCGGATGTGGTCGAAGGCCTCGCGCGGCGACTCGTCGCGGCGGTCGAGGGTCTGCATGACCCTGCTCGCGTCGGTGAGCACCGCGTTGGTCTGGTCCTGCGAGAGCCCAAAGAGCTCACGCATCTCATTGGCGAAGGTGACGTAGAAGACCGTGGAGTCGAGCAGGCGGTCGGTCGCGTCGTAGTTGAGGACGCGGACCTCGCAGATCTTGGAGAGGTCGTCGAGCAGGTCCTTGATCTCGGTGGTGTTCTCGACGAGCAGGCCCATCTTGAAGTTCTGGTAGGGCGTGCCGTTCTCCTGCGAGTTGATGTAGGGGATGTTGACCTCGTGGTTCTTGATGACCTCGAGGGTGGGCAGCAGGGTGCCGGGGCGGTCGGGCAGCTTGAGCTCGATCATGATGATCTGGCGCATGCCCGGGTCGTCGGTGAGGTACTGGATCTCCTCGAGCTTGGCGGCGATGCGCTCGTGCTGCTCCTCGGTGGCGTCAACCTCCATGAACAGGGCGTTCGCGTCGACCGCCTTGTTGTAGTTGACGCGGACGATGTTGCCGCCGCACTCCGAGATGGCGCGGGTCGAGACAAGGAACGCGCCGGCCTGGTCGGGCGTGTTGGTGATGTAGGTCTTCCGCATGGGTCCTCCTGCGTGCCGTTGGTCCCTACGATGATAGGGGACTTTGGGCAGCGTGGGGCCGTTGGTTGCGCTGTCGAAACACGAGGCCCGTCGCAGGCCGGTGCGGGACACCCACCCCGGAGGATTTGTCCCACTCTGGGACACTTACCCCGGAGGATTTGTCCCACTCTGGGACACTTACCCCGGAGGATTTGTCCCACTTGGGGTTGTCACGAGAGGATGCGATCGCGCAGACGGGCCTTGGTCGTCTCGTCCGCGAAGGCCGCATCGGCCGAGGAGCGCAGAATGGCGCGGACCTCGTCATCTGTCAGGTGGTGCGCGGCGATGAGGGCCTCCATCTCGTTGGCCGCGCTCGTACGCGAGACGGACCGGTTGTCGGAGCTCACGCTCACCGGGACGCCCGCGGCCATCAACGCCCGCAGGGGAACGTCCTCATAGCTGCCAAAGACGCAGGTGTTGAGGTTGGACGTGGGGCAAATCTCGCAGGGGACGCCTCGTGCCGCCAGCTCGGCAAGCAGTGCAGGGTCCTCGGCCGATCGCACGCCATGCCCTATGCGCATGGCCCCCAGCCCGAGCGCCGCGCGCACGCTCTCGGGACCGGCGGCCTCCCCCGCATGGATGGTCGCGGGCACGCCCAGCTCGCGCGCGAGCGCGAAGACGTCGGCAAAGCCCTCGGTGGGAAAGAGCGCCTCGGCACCGGCCAGGTCGACCGCCACCACTCCCCCATCCAGGAACTCGGCCGCCACGCGCACGGTCTCGAGGTTCTGCTCGCGATTGTCGTCCCCGCGCATGCAGCACAGGATGAGCCGTGCCTCGAGCGGGGACCCCGCAAGCCCCTCGAGCGCCGCCTCGACCACCTGGCGCTGCGAGAGGCCCCGCTCGCAGTGCTTCTGCGGGGCAAAGCGGACCTCGGCGTAGATGACGCCCTCTGCGAGCAGCTCGTCCTGGAGCATGCGGACGGACGCCGCCAGCTGCTCGCGTGTCTGCAGCAGCGAGCAGGGAAAGGCGAACTTCTCGAGGTACTCGTTGAGGTCGCGACAACCCTCGCTCACGGAGAGGCGCGCGACGAGCTCATCATCGGTCAGCCCCAGGTCGTGGCCATCAATACGCGCCAAGTCGCGAGCCATGGCAGGCGAGACGGACCCGTCCAGGTGCAGGTGAAGCTCTATGAGGGTACTTCTCCAGGACACGCCCATGCGCCGTTCCTCTCAAAGCGGAACGCCCTCCCGGGGATGGCGCTTCACTTGTCGTAGCGGTCGAAACCGACCCACAGTATGAGCCAGTTTCGACCGCAAAGACAAGCAGTCGCGTTTGGGGGCTGCCGAAGCCCAGAGGTGAGCGTTCCCTACAGCTCCATGGAGAGGTAGCGCTCGCCCGTGTCGGGCAGGATGGCCACGATCGTCTTGCCGGCGTAGGCGGGGTCTGCCGCAAGCTCGAGCGCCGCGCCGACGGCAGCGCCGGCGGAGATGCCCACGAGCAGGCCCGCCTCGGAAGCAAGGCGCTTCTTGACCTCGATTGCCTTGTCGGACGCAACAGGCAGCACGCGGTCGATTACGGACGCGTCGTAGTTATCGGGGACGAAGTTGGCGCCAATGCCCTGGATCTTGTGCGGACCGGCCGTGCCACCAGAGAGGATCGGCGACTCGGCAGGCTCGACCGCGATGGCCTGGACCTGCGGCTTCTTCTCCTTGAGGAAGCGAGCCGTGCCCGAGATGGTGCCACCCGTGCCCACGCCGGCGACGATGGCGTCAACAGTGCCCTCGGTGGCGTCCCAGACCTCGGGGCCCGTGGTCTGGTAGTGCGCGAGCGGATTGGCGGGGTTGGTGAACTGCCCGGCAACGATGGACCCCGGAATCTCGGCCAGCAGCTCGTCGGCCTTGGCAACGGCACCGGCCATGCCCTCGGATCCGGGGGTGAGCACGATCTCGGCCCCGTAGGAGGCGGCCAGCTTGCGACGCTCGATCGACATGGTCTCAGGCATGACCAAGACCATGCGGTAGCCGCGCGCCGCGGCGATCATGGCTAGGCCGACGCCGGTGTTTCCGCTGGTAGGCTCGATGATGGTGCCGCCAGGGGCAAGCCGGCCCGTGCGCTCGGCGTCGTCGACGATGGCCTTGGCGATACGGTCCTTCACCGAGCCGCCCGGGTTGGTGGCCTCGTACTTGCCCAGGATGCGGGCCTTGCCGCCGGCAAGGGCAGAGAGGTCGACGAGGGGGGTCTTGCCAATGAGGGAGTCGATGTGGCTGGCATACTGCATGGTGGGAACCTTCTTCCTGCGCGTGGCCCGTCGGGGCGTTCGTTGCTGTCTTGATTATAGGGAGAGCGGCTTTACGCCCGAGCCCTGACCCAGCGCGACACGCGCCCGACGGCCATGGTGGACCCGGGCACGGCACACATGCACCACATGCAGGATATGTTCGCGAAGCTCTTCATGGCCATATATCCTAGTACTTTGCTAGGTATTAATTCACCACATCTGCCAGCTGTCGCAAACTCGTAACGTGTCATGCCTCCGGCCCCCGACACAAACCGGCCCCTGACACGCGTCAGGGGCCGGAGGCTTGTCACGTTACGACGCGTTGCTCCCCTAGTCGTCCTCGCGGCGCCACTTGCTGCCGCGCAGGGCCTCGTAGGCGCTGCCGAACATGCCGGCCTGGTTGCCCAGCGTGGCGGCGATCATGGGCGTGCCGGCCTGGATGGGCAGGCAGTGCGCGCGGAAGCGCTCGACCAGCTCGTCGTGGAAGACGTCGAAAGAACCCGCCACGCCGCCGCCAATGACAAAGGCAGACGGGTCGACAACGGTCGCGATCTGGGCGAACGCGATGGCCAGGTACTCGCACATCTGGGAGATGGCGCTCTTGGCGTGCTCGTCACCACCGTCAAGCGCCTTGAAGACGCCATAGGCATCGGAGCTGTGCTCGATGGGCCAGGCCTGGCTGCCGCACTCCTCGCACTCCTTGAGGTAGAGCCTCACCAGGCCCGTGGCGCTCGCGTACTGCTCGAGGCAGCCACGACGCCCGCAGCCGCAGCGGTCCTGCTCGGCCGGGTTCACCGTGATGTGGCCGATCTCGCCGCCGGAGCCGTTCTTGCCCAGCACCAGGTTGCCGCCGACGACCACGCCGCCACCCACGCCCGTGCCCAGCGTGCAGCAGACGAAGCTGCGGTAGTCGCGCGCCGCGCCCTGCCACATCTCGCCGATGGCGGCCGCGTCGGCATCGTTGACCACCGTGAGGAACGCACCGGGGAAGGCGGAGCGGATGGCGCCCTTGACCCCGTCGAGGTCGATCACGGCGTTGGCCAGAAATCCAATGGTGCCGTCCTCGCAGATGGGGCCGGGAATGTCCAGGCCAATGGCGACCACGTAGGGATCGGGCATGTCGACGGAGGCGACCAGGTCCTTGAGCGAGCCGGTGACCAAGCCGTAGGCAGCCTCGCTGGAAAGCTCGGGCGTGCGCACGCTCGTCTCGCCCAACAACTCGCCAGAGGTGGTGAAGACACCAGCCTTGATCGAGGTTCCGCCAACGTCAACGCCAAGGACCAGATCCATATCGAGCCTCTCCCGTCATGGAATTAGGATTCAACGGACAACATACGTTAGTATCGCGCAACTAATGGTCGCGTGGGGACGTCAGGGACGCCTTTTCGACGGATGAGCACCAGCAGTCGCGACAAGCCTGTGGGCGATAGTTGAAGGAGGCCAAAACAGGGCCGGCGAGGGCGATAATGGCACGCGTGACACGTTTGGCACCACGCTCGAAAGGAACCGCATGACCACCTACGATCCCACGTCCGACCTCGCCGCCCTCGACGCGCTCGAGCTCAAGCTCTTCGCGCGCCGCTACGCCATGGGCGACATCAACTTCAACGGCGAGACCATCGACCCCGCCAAGGGCGCCCCCGCGCGCGGCGAGGCCCTGGCCATCCTGTCCGAGGAGGCCCACGAGCTGCTCTGCGCGCCCGAGGTCGGCGAGGTGCTCGAGCGCCTGGCCGCCCATGCCGAGCTGCTCGACGACACGCACGCCCACCAGGTGCGCGTCCTCACCCGCGACCGCGAGCAGTCCATCAGCGTCCCTGCACGCGAGGAGGCCGACTACACCCGCCTGGTCAGCGAGGCCGGCGACGTCTGGCACCGCGCGAAGCTCGCGAACGACTGGGCCAGCTTCGAGCCGTACGTCGACCGCATCGTCGAGACCATGCGCCGCTTCGCCGGCTACAAGGACCCCGCGCGCGACCCCTACGACGTCTGGCTCGACGAGTTCGAGATCGGCACCAGCCGCGCCTTCTACGACCGCTTCTTCGACCAGGTCAAGGAGTGCGTCATCCCGCTGGTGGCCGACGTGTGCGCCAAGGGCTGGCAGCCCAGCCTCGACAGCTTCCGCGGCCACTTCGACGCGGCGAAGCAGTGGGAGCTGGCCCGTGACATCGTCGAGCTCGAGGGCCTGGACATGGACGCCCTGGTCATCGGCAAGACCGAGCACCCCTTCACCGACTCGCTCGTCTCGAGCCACGCCTTCATCGCCAGCCACGTGCACGAGGACGACGTCATCTCCAACGTCTACTCCATGCTGCACGAGGGTGGCCACGCCCTCTACGAGCAGGGCGTGAACCCCGCCTACGACTACACCAGCCTCAAGGGCGGCGTCTCCATGGGCATCCACGAGTCACAGTCGCGCTTCTTCGAGAACTACGTCGGCCGCAGCGAGGCCTTTGCCGCGCCGCTGCTCGCCCTCATGCAGAGGCGCTTCCCCGAGCAGCTGGGCCACGTCGACCCGCACGAGTTCTACCTGGCCGTCAACCGCGCCGAGCCCTCCCTCATCCGCACCGAGGCCGACGAGCTCACCTACGCCCTGCACATCGTGATCCGCTACGAGATCGAGCAGCTGCTCTTCTCGGGCGAGGCCAAGGCCTGCGACGTGCCGCGCCTGTGGGCCGAGCGCTACAAGGGCTACCTGGGCGTCGAGGTGCCCGACGACCGTCGTGGCGCGCTGCAGGACACCCACTGGGGCGGCGGCATGTTCGGCTACTTCCCCACCTACGCGCTGGGCAGCGCCTATGGCGCCCAGTACCGCGACAAGATGGTCGAGGAGGGCGTGGACTTCGACGGCCTCTGCGCGGCCGGCGACCTCGCGCCCATCCGCGCCTGGCTGGCGGAGCGCATCTGGCAGTTCGGCCGTGCCAAGGACCCCAACGACCTCATCCTGGGCGCCTGCGGCGAGCCCTTCGACGCGTCGCACTTCACCCGCTACCTCACGGACAAGTTCACGACCATCTACGGCCTGTAGGATGTGTCACACCTCCGGCCCCCAACACATTTCGCGCGTGTCGGGGGCCGGAGGCACGACACATTTTGGGCAGAGGAGGAACCCATGCGAGCACTGCTGCAGCGCGTGAGCCACGCGCAGGTCGAGGTCGACGACGAGGTCGTGGGATCGTGTGGCCGCGGGTTCCTCGTCCTTCTGGGCGTGGGCCCCGATGACGACGACGCAACCTGCGAGCGCCTGTGGAGGAAAGTCCGGGCCCTGCGCGTCTTCGACGACGGGGCGGGCAAGATGAACCTCGCCCTGGGCGACGTGGGCGGCGAGCTCCTCGTGGTGAGCCAGTTCACCCTCTACGCGAGCTGCCGTCACGGCAACCGCCCGAGCTTCACCGGGGCCGCCGCGCCGGAGCTCGCGAACCGCCTCTACGAGCGCTTCTGCGAACTTGCGGAGCAGGACGTCGCGCACGTGGGACGTGGCATCTTCGCCGCCGAGATGCAGGTGAGCCTCACCAACGACGGGCCCGTCACCATCTGGCTGGACACCGACGAGCTGGACCGCCCACGCAGGGGCTAGACGCCTGGCGTTTACCCGCCCCTTGTCGTTCCGGACAAAAGGCGCCGGGCTCAGGGGTCAAATCCGTCCACAGCGACAAGGGACGCCGACAAGGGCGTCCCCAACGACAAGCAACGCCGACAAGACCTACTCGACGGCAGGCGCGCCTCCCTCGCCGGCGCCGCCCTTGCCGCGACCCCGGCCACCACGATGGCGGCGGCGCTTGGGCTTGGCGGCCGCATCTGACGCGCCCTGCTCGGCGGGCTTGCCCGCAGGGGCCGCGAGGTGCTGCGCCTTCTGGCCGCCCTTGTCGCCCGGACGCCTGGTGCGCTTGTGCGCCTTGGGCTGCTCGCCGGCCTCGGCGGGCGCGTCCTTGCGTGCCGCGGGCTCGGCCGCCGGCGCGGACCCGTCGGCTGTCTTGTGGCGGCGGCGCCTGCGTGACGTGGCCGCCGCCTGCTCGGGAGCGGCCGTCGTCTGGGCGGCCGGCGCCTCCCCCTCCGCCTTCTGGGCGGAGCCGCGGCGGCGACGACGCTTCTTGGCCGGCGCCTCCTCGGCGGCATCCTGCTGCGGGGCGGCGGGCTTGGCGGGCTTCTCGGCAGCCTGCGGTGCGGCGTCGTGCGACTTGCGGCGGCGCTTGCGGGCGGGCTCGACGAAGATGTCGGAGCTGTCGAAGGTGTCCTCGGGGATGA
>SUUD01000204.1 GCA_015062715.1 Olsenella sp.
GGGACCGCGGACAACTCCCTCAGGAGGCCGCTCTCCGAGCTCGTGGGCGGCGTGCTCAAGTCGGCCCTGGACATGCTCGCGTCCAGCAGGCTGCTCGACGGCGGCGGGGTCTCCACGACGTCCGGGCTGGGGGGCATCCTCGGCGGCACCGGCCTGCCCGGGCTCGCCCGCTCGGTGTCCAACTCGCTCGTCGAGCCCGTCGCGGCGGCGCTCGTGAGCCTGTGGGCGCTCGTGGGGCTGCTGGGCGTCGCGAGGGGCGCCTCGGACGAGGCCCGGGGGCCGACCCTGGTGGAGGCGTTCCCCGTCCTGGCGACCTTCGTCCTGTCCACCTGGCTCGTGACCCACTCGACGCAGGTCGTGGAGTCGCTCGTGGGCTTCTCGTCCGCGGTCGCGTCCAACATCCCCTCGGCGGGCGCGGCCTCGCTCGGCGCGACCCCATCGGCGACCTCGTCGATAGGGCGCCTGCTCGTGGAGCTCCTGGCCGCCTCCATCGCCTGGCTCAGCGCGCTCGTCGCGTCGGTCGCGGCCTCGGTGGCGCTCTGGGCCCGCGCGCTCGAGCTCTACGCCTACGCTGCCCTCGCCCCGCTCCCGATCGCGCTCGTCCAGCACGACAGGACCCGCGGCGCAGCCCTGAGGTTCATGCGCAACCTGGTGGGGCTGGCGCTGTCGCTGGCCTTCACGAGGCTCGTCCTGGCGGCGTTCCCGGTCATCGTCGCCTCCGCGCAGGAGGCCATCTCCCCGGACGGGGGCGTCCTGCCGACCTCGCTCGCCGTGGTGGCGGCGTGCCTCACGGTGACCGTGGGGGTGAGGCAGGCGGGAAGCTGGGGCTTCAGGGTGATGGGGGACTAGCGCCGGCCCCTCTCGGGCGGGTCCCCGAGGGACAGGTCGAGCGGCAGCCGCCTCTCCCTCACGACCTCGCGCAGGAACATGTTCACGGCGGTGGAGAGGTTGAGCCCGAGCTCGGAGAGGACCTGGACGGCCTGCTCCTTGACCTCCCGGTCGACCTTGACGTTGATGTTGGCGCTTTCCACGGCGACCGTCCCTTCGGTTGGCCACGGCATGTCTGGTTATGAGTATGACACCAATATCCTATCTACACGTTATAAAGGGATTCTCTTACGATGTCACCATTATGTCTCGTGAGTCCCCATTGGGGTATACTCAGGTTGTGGGCAGCCCGCGGGGCTGCCGGAGGACTTCGGGCGGACTCCACGCCGCGCGGGTCGAGAAGGGAATTGGCGATGAACCGCAGAGGCCGTGTCCACGGCATCCTGGCGGACGAGCTGGTGAGGTCTCTCCGCTTCACCATCGCGGACGAGATCGAGAGCAGGATGTCGCGCGTCGGGATGTCGGAGAGGGAGCTGGCCCGTCAGATCGGGGCCACCCCGTCGACGGTCAGCAAGATACTGGGTGCGCAGCGCACCATCTCGACCCCCTACCTCGTCCTCGTCTCCCAAGCCCTCGGCTGCAGCCCCAACGACCTGCTCGAATGGGGCATCGAATGGTAGCGGCGCCCCGGCTTCGCGCGAGTCGCTCGCGCCGGGGGGCCGGGGCCGCGGGGGGAGGCGCCCATGAGCGAGGTCTGGTTCAGCTACCTGCCGACGTTCCTCCTCATCGTGGCGCTGGCAGCCATAATCCCCGAGCTCATCGCCGTCCTGGTCGGGTCCGCCCTGGGCCTCCTGATCTCGCTGCCCTTCCGCATCCTGGGCGCCGTCGTCTCGCTCGTGCGCACCGCGATCGCCCGCCGGAGGCGCAGGAAGGCGACCGTCGACCCCAAGTTTCTCGCGGAGCTAGTGAGGTACGACCCCGACAGGGACTACTGATGGAGGGTGGGACGCATCCCACGAACGAGCCGAATCGAGAGGAAGTCTGAGATGAGCGAAGAGAACGCGACCACCGCGGCGGGCCTGCCCGAGGGCTACGGGACGCAGGAGCCGCTCGAGACGCTGGTGATGGGGCCGACGGGTCCCGACGCCGCCGCCTCGCCCGAGGACGGGCCAGAGGCTCAGGGGCCGGCCCCCGAGCCGCAGGAGGGCCACAACAGGCGACGGGCCGCCCTGATGGCCGGGGGCGTGGCCGCCCTGGCCCTCGTCGCGGGGCTCGGGATCTGGGCGCCGTGGGGCGGCGACTCCCCCACCGGCCAGACCGACCCCGCCGTGGTGGCCACCGAGGCCGGGGCTGCGGGACAGGCCGACGTCACGCAGGCCTCGGCCCCCGCGACCCTCGCGTACGACCTCACGACGATGGACGTCGAGAGGGCGCTGAGGGGGCTCACCCTCCTCGGGACCGACGTCTCCGTCACCGACGGCTCGGCAAGGTCGTTCGTCCATGACGGGGATGTGCTCGTGACGCAGGTCACCTCCGACTCCGACGCCGACTGCCTGGGCATGGCGGCCCGCCGCGCGGCGGCGCTCTCCGCCGAGCTGGGCGACCGCTGCGCCTCGGTCACCTGGGTCGAGGCGGGCGAGGACGGCGTCGTCCGCGTCGCCGTCAGGGTGCCCGCGGCCGCCTCCCCCGCCTCCCCCTCGTGGGGGGACGCCCTGGGGTGCGCCGAGGGCTGGGCCGCGTCGGAGGCGGTCGCCAAGGCGGCCGACGTCGCCCAGGCCCACGGGGAGGTGCCCACGTCACTCGCCGGGAAGGAGATTGTCCCCGGGGTGGCCGTGGTCGACCCCGCCTCCGGGAGGCTCGACCCGGCCCCGCTCCCCAAGTCGGACGACGGAGAGGGCGGGGACGAGGGCGAGGAAAAGGGCGCCGGCGGTCCCGACGCGACGACCACCGCGACGGTGACCCCGTCGGCAGCCGACCGTGCGAGCCGCGAGACGGCCGACGCGGCCGACGCGCAGCAGCCCGGGGCGAGGCCGGCGGCCGAGGGCAGCGGGTCGACGACGCGTACGAAGGACACGTCA
The DNA here is from genome assembly GCA_015062715.1 of Olsenella sp. Lineage (GTDB taxonomy): Bacteria > Actinomycetota > Coriobacteriia > Coriobacteriales > Atopobiaceae > SIG37. The sequence continues at coordinate 2,907 of SUUD01000204.1, forward strand.
TCGCAGCAGCCGTCTCAGCAGCAGTCCCCCGGCCAGCCCCAGGAGCAGCGGCAGCGTACCTGGGTCCCCGAGCAGGGTCACTACGAGGACGTCTACGAGTCCCAGGAGGTGAAGACCGGCCAGAGGTGGGTCGAGGACTCCGCCGCATGGGACGAGCAGGTCCCGGACGGGGAGAGGATCGTCTGCAGCGACGGCACGGTCTGGCACGACATGGGCTCGTGCGACGCCCACATGGAGGAGGTCGCGCTAGCCGGCGGGTCGGTCTCCTACAGGGTCGAGACGGAGTACAGGACGGTCCACCACGACGCCACCGGGCACTACGAGGACATCTACGAGTCCCAGCAGGTGAAGACCGGCCGCCGCTGGGTGGTCGACGTCCCCGGCCACTGGGAGTAGCCTGGCCAGCCGCAGGTCACCCCGCCACCTGCGACCGTGACCGCCATCCACCGATTGGGCGGGTGTCGCGTCGCCCGTCCTGTCCCGTTGGGACACAGGGCCTCTCTGATGGGTTGCGAATGGCATAGAATGTGCGAAGTGGGACTGGTTACAGCCCATTCTGAAATAGTGTGTTTCCGCAGGTAAACGCATGCTGGACGAGGGTTACGTTTGTACGGTGGATTCAACTACGACGGTGGCTTCGACCTGTAGGAGGACGGCATGGAAAGACACGTCAAGCCAATCGACGCCATGCAATCGGTTGTGAACGGCAGCGGCATGAGTCGACGTCAGGTGGCAATCAAGCTGGGGTTCAACGAGAACATGCTCGGTTCGTACTCGAACACGTCGAACGCCAAGACGAAGAGCATCCCCGGCCTTGCGCTCATGGCACGCATTGCCGACGCCTGTGGCTACACGCTCCAACTGGTGCGCGGCG
>SUUD01000205.1 GCA_015062715.1 Olsenella sp.
TGGTGCCGCGGCGCGGGTGGATGGTGAAGAGGCGGTCCCCGGCCATGGCGCTGACGTCGTCGGAGTAGGCGCCGGCGGCGTTGACCACGTAGCGGCAGCGGATGAGCCCGCGGCTGGTGAGCACGCCGGTGATGCGCCGGCTGTTCTCCTCGCCGTCGGCCGTGCCCGCCACCCGCTCGCACTCGATGCGGCAGACGGGTGTGTTGAGCAGGACGCGCACGCCGTTGGCGGCGGCGTTCTCGGCCAGGGCGACCGCGACCTCGTAGGTGTGGACGCGGCCCTGGCTGGGCATCCACAGGCCCATGACGGGCTTGCGGCCGTACGTGGCCAGGGCGGGCTCGATCTCGAGGCACTGGGCGCCGTCGACCAGGCGCGGCCGCCAGTCGCCGTTGCGTACTGCGGTCTTGAACTCGTCGGCCAGCTCGTCGATGTCGTCGGGGTCCTCGATGTAGAGCAGGTCGCCGCAGCGGTTGAAGTCGAAGCCCAGCTCGTCTGCCAGCTGGTCCCACTTGCGGTTGCCGAGCACGCTCATCTCGGCCTTGAGGGTGCCGGGCTTGACGCCGCCGGCGTGGTGGACGCCGCCGTTGTTGGCCTTGGAGGCGCCGCAGGCCACGTCCTCGGCCGCCTCGACGGCAATGACGTCGAGGTCGTGGCGCGAGAGCTCGCGGCAGATGGCCGCGCCCACGATGCCCAGGCCCACCACCACGACGTCGCAGGTGGCGAGCTCTCCGGCCGCCTCGCCTTGCTCGACCCAGGCCGTGTAGTCGCGCCGGGGTATCACGACGTCGGCGGCCGTCATGTCGCTCACCACGTTGCGGACGCCCTCGAGCTTTGCCACCAGGTGCGCCACCTCGGTGAGCTGCTGGTAGGTCTCGCACTCGCCGGCGAGCGTGACCACGCCACGGAAGTCGCAGGTGGCGGTGATGCCGCCCGCGAGCTGCGGAAAGCCCTTGTCGACGGCGGCCATGCAGCGCGCCGCCAGCTCCAGGCGCTGGTCCTGGTCGAGCCGCTGCGCGCGGATGCGCTGCCAGGGGCGCGCTACCTGCCCCTCCTGCTGGAGGACGAACCCATAACCCATCTAGTACAGCTCCTTCGCAATTGGCTTGATGGCGCCTACGAGCAGGTCGTAGCGCTCGAGCGCCTTGTCGTAGGCGGCACGGTTGGCGGGGTCCGGCTCGAAGGTGCGCTCGATGCCGCCGGCCCCGGTGGCCTCCGCGGCCTGCTCGACGCCCTCCCAGACGCCCGCGCCCACGCCCGCCAGGAAGGCCGCGCCCAGCGCCGCCGCGTCCTGCGTGTTCTGCATGGTGACGACGCGCCGCCCCAGCACGTCGGCCTTGATCTGGCACCACAGCGGGCTCTTGGACGCGCCGCCCAGGCAGCGCACCTCCTCCACGCGCTGGCCGGTGGCGGCCTCGGTGTAGTCGACCATGCGGCGCACGTTCATGGCCGAGGCCTCCAGGAAGGCGCGGGCCACGTGCGCGCGGGTGTGCTGCAGGTTGAGGCCATAGAGCAGGCCCTTGCCGTACTGGTTGGTGTCGGGGGCGCCGGCCCCCTCGAAGTGGGGGAGCAGGACCAGGCCGTCGGCACCGGGGGCCACGCCCGCTGCCAGCTCGTCCATGACCTCGTAGGCCACGGGCCCGCCCGCCTGCTCGGCGGCGAGCTCGTCGGCGAATGCCTGGTCGCGCAGCCAGCGGAACATGATGCCGCCCTTGGCGCCCATGTTGAGCAGGTACCGCCCCGGCTCCACGCCGCTAAAGCAGGCCAGCTCGCCGCCGGGGTCGAAGACGGGCGCGTCGGCCATGGTGCACACGGTGATGAGGGCCCCGGTCGACTCGCTGAAGGTCCCGGGCGCCACGTTGCCCACGCCGATGGTCCCGCAGGCGGTGTCGAGGCCGCCCTGGACCAGCGTGAGCGTGCGGGGCAGGCCCAGCTCGTCGGCCACCTGGGGCAGGATCTGGCCCAGGGACGTGCCGCTGGGAAGGACCGGCGGCAGCTTGCCCTCGTCCAGGCCCAGCCGCTCGAGCATCTCGGGCCACCAGGTGCCGGTCTGGATGTCGAGCATGTACGAGGAGCACCACAGCGACGGCTCGCCCGTGGCGCGCCCCACCAGCCGCTGGAAGAACCAGTCCTCGAGCAAGGCCACCTTGGAGGTGCGGGCAAAGTCGTCGGGGCGATGGCGGCGCAGCCACAGGATCTTGGCGGCGGGGTAGAGCGAGATGATCGGGCCCTGGCCCGTGTGGGAGAGGATCTCGTCTGCCGAGAACCACTCGTTGATCTGCTCCGCCTCGGCCTGGGCGCGCGTGTCCATCCAGACGATGAAGTTGCCCATGGGGTTGCCGTCCTCGTCGAGAAGGGCGAGCGTCTCGCCCTGGACCGAGAGGCTCATGGCCAGGATGGCGGTGCGGTCGATGCCGGCGGCGTCAAGGACGCGCAGCAGGCAGGTGCGGAAGGCCTCCCAGTAGGCGTCCGGGCTCTGCTCGACCACGCCGGTGGCGGGCGTGATGAGGGTGTGCTCGACGGTGTCGACGGCCACGGCGCGGCCACTCGTGTCGAAGAGGCCAACCTTGACGGCGGTGGTGCCCAGGTCGGCTCCTATGAGGTAGCGCGTCTCGTCTCCCATGTGCCGCTCCTATCAACAAGTGGAATGCAAATGTGAGCCACTTGCCCATGATGACGCAAGGTTGGGACCTGGGGTGCCGTGATTTGTGTGTGTTGGGCGAGCGGCATGGGTCACAAGACTGATCACCCATAGTGGCCAACTGGGGTTTTCTCGAACCCGGTCAGTCTTGTGACCGGTTTTGGGTGGATGTCCTGCCGGAGACGCACCGGGGCTCACGGTGCGTGTCGGGGGGGGCGGAGAAAGGTACTTCAAATAAGAAGGCCACCCCCTCCCTCGGGCGACCTTCGCGAAGCGAGGAACCCCAAGGGAGGGGGCGGCCCCCCCGCGTCGTCTGAAGTGAGCTTATCCCGCGGTCACGATGTAGGGCTGGACCGCATGGGCCAGCGCGTAGGCGGGCATGGTCTGCAGCCAGATGCGGCCGGGGCCGGTGAGGATGGTGTTGAAGAGCCCCTCCCCGCCAAGCAGGACGTTCTTGACGCCCTTGACCTGCTGGATGTCGATCTGGACGCTCGACTCGAAGCCGGCGACGAAGCCGGTGTCGACAATCATCTGCTGGCCGGGCCCAAGCTGGTACTCGACGAGCTCGCCGTCAATCTCGGCGAAGGCGATGCCCTGGCCCGAGACGCGCTGCATGATGAAGCCCTCGCCGCCAAAGAGGCCGGCGCCGATCTTCTTGTTGAAGTGCATGGACAGCTGGACACCCATCTCGGCCGCGAGGAAGGAGCGCTTCTGCAGGATCCAGTCCTTGCCCGGGCCGACCTCGATGGGGATGACCTTGCCGGGGAAGCTCGACCCGAAGGTGATCATGCCGGCGCCGTGCGCGGTATAGATGTTCTGGAACATCTTCTCGCCCGCGAGGGCCTTGCTGAACATGCCGCCCAGGCCGCCGCCCTCGGTGCGCATCTCCATGTTGGGGGTCATCCAGACCATGGAGCCGCCCTCGGTGCGCATGGCCTCGCCGTCGGCGAGCTGGCAGATGACGACGGGGAAGTTGCCACCACGGATCTCGTACTGCATGTGTCCTCCTTGCAAGACGTTTTCTGCCTGACCAGCCTATGGTACGCCATGACGGCGGCGGTTATCCCACTCTTTCAGCTACAGTTCGGTAGCCGTCATGCATGTGCTGCACAGAAGTGACGG
>SUUD01000206.1 GCA_015062715.1 Olsenella sp.
ATGCGCGGGAGGACCGTCACCTGGGTGATCACGAACGAGCCGGCGCACAGCAGGGCGGTCCACGCATAGATGAACAGGACGGCCTGGCGCTGGTCGAAGCCCTCCTGCATGAGGCGGTGGTGGATGTGGCCGCGGTCGGCGTGGCCGATGCTCACGTGGGCCCTGCGGCGTCGCACGATGGCGGAGAACGTGTCGATGATGGGGATGCCCGAGAGGGTGAGGGGCAGGACGATGGTGGTGAGGCCGGCGAGGCGGGTCACGTTGAGCAGGGTGATGGTGCCCAGCGAGAAGCCCAGCAGCAGCGAGCCGGAGTCGCCGAGGAAGATCTTCGCCGGATGGAAGTTGTGGTAGAGGAAGCCGAGCGTGGCGCCGGCGAGCGCGATGGCGAGCGACGCTGCGTCGAGCCTGCCGGCCATGCGCGCGAGCACGAACAGGGTGAAGCTCGAGATGCAGGTGATGCCGGTCGCCAGGCCGTCGAGGCCGTCGATGAGGTTGATGATGTTGACGTAGGCGACCAGGTAGGCGACCGTCACCGGGTAGGCAAGGAGCCCCAGGTCGATCACGCCCCCCATGAACGGGTTCACGATCCGGCCTATGGTGAGGCCCCCCGCCGCCGCGACCGACGCGGCGAGCACCTGGCCCAGGAGCTTGGGCAACGGCCTGAGCGAGTAGACGTCGTCGATGGCGCCCACGAGGAAGATGATGAGGAAGGCCGCGGCGAGCAAGTAGTAGTTGACCCGCATGAGCGGCGAGGGAATGAGCACGACGGGCCAGCCGAGGAGCTTGGTGCCCGCGTACTGGAGGGCGACGGAGGCGACCAGGGCGAGCATGATGGCGATGCCGCCCATGCGCGGGATGGGCGTCTTGTTGATGCGGCGCTTGCTCGGGTAGTCGACCGCGTCCAGGCGCAGGGCGATGACGCGCGCGAATGGAGTCGTGACGAGGGCGGTCACGAGCGAGATCGCGAACAGGCCCAGATATGGAAGCCACCAATACGACAAGGAGACCCAAGCCTTCCAGAGGGGTGCACAAAACGCATTCTTGACATGATACAGGATTGGGGGGCTTCCCGCAGATTTCGCCACGACCCGAACCCACGCGCTCGCGGCGGTCCGCGACGTGCTAGGCTTTCAGCTTGTGGAAAGCCCCTACCAGACGGGAGTGACCCCCTTGTTAGACGTCATCATCATCGGCGCGGGCATCTCGGGATGCGCGACCGCGCGCGAGCTCGCCCGCTGGGACCTGGACGTGCTGGTCCTAGAGGCGGGCTACGACCTTGCCTGCGGCGCGTCCCGGACCAACTCCGGCATCGTGCACGGCGGCTTCGACCCTGTCCCGGGGACGGCCAAGGCCCGCTACAACGTGGCCGGCGCCCGCGCGATCCCCGGCCTCGCCCAGGAGCTTGGCTTCAGGTACCGCAACAACGGATCCATGGTGCTCGCGCTCTCCGACGCCGACCTGTCGGTCCTGGACGAGCTTCTCGGGCGCGGGCGCGAGAACGGCCTCGCGGACCTGCGCATCGTGGGCCAGGACGAGCTGCGCGCCCTCGAGCCCAACGTGTCGCCCGACGCCATCGCCGCCCTCGTCTGCGAGGAGTCCGGCATCTGCGACCCCTTCGGCATGACGGTCGCGTTCGCCGAGAACGCGGCGACCAACGGCGTGGCCTTCCGCTTCGATGCGCGCGTGTCTAGCGTCGCGCGTGCGGAGGGGGGCTGGGCGGTCACCCTCGCGTCGGGCGAGCGCCTCGAGGCGCGCTGCGTGGTCAACGCTGCGGGCGTGCATGCCATCGCCCTCCACAACCAGGTCAGCGCCGAGAAGCTCGTGGCGACCCCGCGCCTGGGCGAGTACGAGCTGTTGAGCCGCGACATGGGCGAGACCTTCGCGCACACCATGTTCCAGGCCCCCGGCCCACTGGGCAAGGGCGTGCTGGTGAGCCCCACCGTCGAGGGCAACCTCATCGTTGGCCCCGACGCCCTCGACACCGACGACCCCGATGCCACGCCCACCACCCCCGAGGGGCTTGCCGGCGTGGTGTCGCTCGCCCGCAGGACCTGGCCCGGCTACAACGGCCGCGAGGTCATCACCAACTTCGCCGGCGTCCGCCCGTCCGGTGCCGACGGGGACTTCGTGATCGGCGAGCCCGAGGACGCCCCCGGCTTCTTCGACATCTGCGCCTTCGACTCCCCGGGCCTCACCTCGGCCCCGTGCGTGGCCGCCGACGTGGCGACGTGGGTGGCCGAGCGCCTGGGCGCCCCCGGCAACCCCGCCTTCGAGCCGCACCGCGCCATGCCGCGCCGCCTGCTCGAGATGAGCGAGGAGGAGCGCGCAGAGGCCATCGCCGCCGACCCCGCCCTCGGCCACATCGTCTGCCGCTGCGAGCAGGTGAGCGAGCGCGAGGTGCTCGAGGCCATCCATGCGCCCATCCCTGCGCTCACCATCACCGGCATCAAGCGCCGCTGCCGTGCGGGCACCGGCCGGTGCCAGGGAGGGTTCTGCGGGCCGCTCGTGGCAGAGCTCGTCTGCCGCGAGACGGGCATGTCCATCGACCAGGTGCGCCTTGGTGCCGACGGCTCCGAGATCGCGCCGATTCTCAGAGGGGAGGCCTGATATGGGGTCCACGACCGAGTCCCCGAGGGCCTGTGACGTCCTCGTCGTGGGCGGTGGCGCCGCCGGGCTGTCCGCCGCGGTGGCCGCGGCCAAGGCCGGCGCCCACGTCCTGGTCGTCGAGCGCGAGCACGAGCTCGGCGGCATCCTCCAGCAGTGCATCCACAACGGCTTCGGCCTCCACCGCTTCGGCGAGGAGCTCACCGGGCCCGAGTTCGCCTCGCGCGACATCCGCGAGGTCGAGGCCTCCGACCTGATCGACGTCGAGCTCGACACCTCGGTGGTCTCGCTCGCCGCGGGACCGGACGGCGGCCACGTCGCCACCATCTCGGGCCCGCGCGTGGGATACACCCGCGTGGCCTGCGGCGCCGTCGTGCTTGCCTGCGGCTGCCGCGAGCGCAACCGCGGCAACATCAACATCGCCGGCACGCGTCCGGCGGGCGTCTGGACCGCGGGCACTGCGCAGAAGCTCGTCAACTGCGACGGCGCGCTCGTGGGCCGCGAGGTGGTCATCCTGGGCTCGGGCGACATCGGCCTCATCATGGCCCGCCGCATGACCTGGGAGGGGGCGCACGTCATCTGCGTGTGCGAGCTGGCGAGCGAGCCCGGCGGCCTGCGCCGCAACATCGCGCAGTGCCTCGACGACAACGGCATCCCGCTGTACCTTTCCACCACCGTCACCCAGATCTTCGGCTCCCCGCGCCTCACGGCCGTCGAGCTCTCCGAGGTCGACCCCAAGACCTTCGCGCCCATCCCGGGGACGCAGCGTATCGTCGAGTGTGACACGCTCCTGCTCTCCGTCGGGCTCATTCCCGAGAACGCCGTCGCTGAGACCGCCGGCGTCGAGATCGACCGCGCCACGAGCGGTCCCTCGGTCGACGAGCGCTACCAGACCAGCGTCCCGGGCATCTTCGTCGCAGGCAACGAGCTGCACGTCCACGACCTCGCCGACTACGTCTCCGAGGAGGGCGCCGAGGCCGGCCGCGCCGCCGCCGAGCACGCGCTCGCGGGCAACGGCGCGCAGGCGTCCCCCGAGGGCGCCATCGTGGTCTCGGCCGGCGAGTGCGTGGGCTCCATCACACCGCAGCGCATCTCGTTCGACGCCGACGCCGCCGTGGTGCGCCTGCGCAGCCG
>SUUD01000025.1 GCA_015062715.1 Olsenella sp.
TCGAAGAGGGCAAGCGGGATGTTGGTCCAGGCGTTGCCGAAGTTGGGGTCGATGATGTCCACGATGCCCGTGAGCACGCCGCCCTCGATAGCCGGCTCGGCCATGGGCAGGCACACGATCTCGTCCACCGGGTAGGTCGGCCCGACCTCCTCCCAGGAGATGATGCCACTCGCCAGACGTGCCGCGGCGTAGCCGAAGAGGTCGCGACCGTGGAAGACGCTCGTGCCGCGCGTGTGGGGGTTGCGGTTTCGCGTCTCGTCTATCTCACGCACCTCGGTGATGCCCACGTAGCGCGCCAGATGCGTGAGAGCCCCGTTGTCGGGCGTCACCACGATGTGGCCGCTCGCCGTCCGGGCCATGCAGGCGCGACGCGGCGTGCCCACACCCGGGTCCACCACGCTCACGTAGATGGTGCCCTCGGGCCAGAAGGGCAGGCTCTGGTACAGGCGGTAGCTCGCGCTCCACGCGTCGTAGCGCGGGATGTAGTGCGTGCCGTCGAAAATCTCGAGCTCGCGGTCGACGCTCTTCACCACACCGTACATGGAGCTCACGGCCCCCTCGGCGTAGGTGAAGTCCGTCTGGAACACGAGGCACGGCTTGTCATGCTTGGACATGTGACCTCCTACTCGTACACGAGACGCGGGGCCTTGCGCAGGCTGAGCTTCCAGTTGGTGCCCGTACCAATGCCGTAGGCCTTGGCAAAGCTGCCCTGGTTGATGGCCACCGCCATGCAGTCGAGGCTGTTGGCGTAGACGAGCGGCTCCCCCACGAAGACGTCGGCGAAGCTGCGCGCGAAGGTGAGGAAGTTCTTGTACACGGTGCGGGTGCCATCCTCGATGGTCACCTCGACGCGCTGACCGTACGAGACGCCCAGCCGGTCGAACTGGTCGCGCGGGATGTTGGTCCAGAGGCTGCCAAAGCGCACGTCGAGCACGTCGATGGTGCCGGTCACGCGCTCGCCGTCGAAGGATGCCTCCACGATGGGCAGCTCGACGACGCCCTCGACGTCCACCTCGGGCCCCACTCCCGCAAAGTCGATGACGCCGGCGGCCAGGCGCGCCCCGGTGTACACGTAGACGTCGCGGCCATAGAAGGTGTAGCTCTTGTCCGAGCCGGCCAGGCGATTGACCGTCTCGTCGATGACGCGCGCCTCGGCGATGCCCTGCATGCGCTTGACGTGCGTGAGCGTGCCGTTGTCAGGGGTGATCACGTACTGCCCGCCCTCGGTGCGCACGGCGATGCTGCGCCGCGCCGAGCCCACGCCCGGGTCGACCACGCTCACGAAGACCGTGCCCGCAGGCCAGTACGAGATGGTCTGGATGAGGCGGTACGAGGCCTCCCAGATGTCGTACTGGGGGATCTCGTGCGTGAGGTCGCAGATGCGCAGGTCGGGCGAGACGCCCAGCGCCACGCCGTACATGGCGCTCACGGCGCCGTCGGCGATTCCGAAGTCTGTCTGCAGGACGAGTGCGTTGCCCATGGCGAACCCCCTTGACGAAACCTTGCCACGAGGGATTGTACGCGACTTGGGCGAAGCTGGGGCAGCCAGCCCGGGGGATTCGTCCCGTTCGGGGCGACTCATGAGCGCAGCGAATGAGCGAGCGCAGCGAGCGCGGAGCCCAGCGTGTTGGGCACCCGGGGGATTCGTCCCGTTCGGGGCGACTCATGAGCGCAGCGAATGAGCGAGCGCAGCGAGCGCGGAGCCCAGAACGGGACGAATCCCCCGGAGCGCCTGCCACGCGCTGGGGTAAACTGCAATGCATACCTGCGGTCCACGGCAAACGGGAGTTGGCATGGCAGAGGAAACCGGAAAGAGGCGCAAGAAGGTCACGGGCGATGCCACGCACAGGGCGGGGACCCTGCGCGCCGCCGTCAAGCCGGGCGTGACCGTGGGAAGGAAGAGCGTCTCGAAGGTCGTCTCGGACTTCATCGAAGCCAAGGGCGCGAAGGCCTTCACGCACAGCTACTGGGGCAACGCGCTTGCCTCGTCGGCCAGGGCCCTGCGCGCCGAGTTCGAGCTTCCCGCGAACGAGGAGCTCTACCTCTTCACCAAGCTGTCGGGCACGGCCCAGACGGCAGGGGTGCTGCTCTCGTCCTCGGGCTTCCACCTGCTGGACGGCAAGGGGGGCTTTGCCAACGTGAGCTGGGAGAAGTTCCCCGACTGCGTCGTCTCCCTCAGCCGCGGCGTGCTCGTGATAGGCCAGCTGGGCATCTCGTGCCCCGACGCCGCCACGCTCGCGGAGCTGCTGCAGACCATCAAGGCAACCCTCTCCTAGGCTCAGGCCAGGCAAGGAGCGACAACCCATGGACGCCAAGCCCTCCTCCTCCCGAAGCAACAAGAAGTTCGCAGCCATCGCCATCGCCCTCCTTGCGGTCTGCCTTGCCTGCTTCCTGGTGACAAGACTCGCCCCCGTCGACGAGCCCGACGTGCCCACAGAAGACCTCGACGTGCAGGTCGTCACGACAGAGGCCGACGGCCAGGAGGAGCCAGATGACCTGCCCGCGCGCGCCGCCACCGGCATCGCGATGCAGGCCACGCAGGGAAGCGGTGAGCTGGACATCGAGCGCGCGCTGCCCGGTGGCAAGCGCCCCGCAAACCTGTCCGACGGCACCTGGACCATCTTCGTCTACCTCTGCGGGTCAGACCTCGAGTCGCAGAGCGCCGCGGCCACGAAGGACCTCAACGAGATGCTCTCCGGCTGCACGAGCAACAACGTGCGCTTCGTGGTCGAGACCGGTGGGGCCCGCAGGTGGCGCAACACCGCCATGAGCCCCCGCAAGCTCGGCCGCTACGTCGTCCAGAACGGGAGGATCCAGGAGGTCGGCAGCCTCGCCTCCTCCAACATGGGCGAGGCCTCCACGCTGGCGAGCTTCCTCGCCTGGGGCATCAAGGCCTACCCCGCCGAGCACATGGGACTCATCCTCTGGGACCACGGCGGAGGGTCCATCTCGGGCGTGTGCTTCGACGAGCTCAACCGGCGCGACTCCCTCTACCTGCGCGAGCTCGACACCGCCCTCAACCAGGCCTACGGCCTCATGTGGGACAAGTTCGACTTCATCGGCTTCGACGCCTGCCTGATGAGCACGCTCGAGGCCGCGAACGTCCTGGCGACCTACTCCGACTACATGATCGCCTCGCAGGAGAGCGAGCCGGGCAACGGCTGGGAGTACACCTCAATCGCGCGCCAGCTCAGCCAGAACCCCAACTGCGATGGGCGCGAGCTGGGACGCGTCATCTGCGACTCCTTCCTCGCCTCGCAGGGTGCCTCCACGCGTGGGTTCGTCACGCTCTCGGTCGTCGACCTCTCCAAGATCGACGCCCTGCTCGAGAGCTACCATCGCTTCTCCAGCGAGATGTACGACCTGGGCTCCAACCAGCAGAACCTCGCGGCCATCTCCCGCAGCATCCAGAAGGTCGACAACTACGGCTGCAACAACCGCAGCGAGGGCTACACCAACATGGTCGACCTGGGCGGCCTCGTGGCGACCTGCGCCTCTGCCGCCCCGAGCGCGGCCGACGTGCAGGCGGCCCTCTACGATGCGGTCGTCTACCAGATCCGCGGCAACCTCCACGCCGACGCCTGCGGCCTCTCGACCTACTACCCCCTCTACATCAACGGCAAGAGCGAGCTGTCCATCTTCCAGACCGTAGCCGTCAACCCCTCGTACCTGGCGTACGTGGATAGGCTGGCGCACGGGGCGACCACGGGACACACCCAGGGCTACTCCCCCTCGAGCATCTTCCAGGACAGCCTCTGGAACTGGCTGCTCGGCAACTCGCAGGAGGTCCAGGATCAGGTCGAGGACAACTGGAGCTATGTGGACGACCATGACGGGACCGCCCCGCAGCTCACCTTTGCCGACCCGCCGCAGCTTGACGCGGAGGGAACCCTGTGGTTCCGCTTCGACCAGGCCGGGATCGACCGCGCTGCCGTCGTGAGCGCCTACGTCTACCAGCTCTCGGACGACGGAAAGCATGCCCTTGCCATGGGCGAGACCTACGACGTCTATGGCGACTGGGAGACGGGCCAGTTCTCGGACGGCTTCAACGGCTACTGGCTGTCGCTTCCCGACGGCCAGAGCCTCAACCTCACCGTCCAGAGCGCAGACGACGAGACGATCGTCTACACCTCCCCTATCGAGCTCAACGGCCAGGAATGCCACCTGCGCGTTCGTCAGGACGTCGCGACTGGGAAGGTGACGGTCGAGGGCGCGTGGGGTGCCCTGGGCGAGAACGGTGCGGTCGACCGCAGCGTGCGGCCCATCGAGGCGGGTGACACCATCCTGCCGCTCTACCCCGCGATGACCGTCGCCGAGAACAAGCCCGTCGCTGACTACGAGGGCGAGCCCTACGTCGTGGGCTCGGGCGGGCTCGAGGTGAGCTATGGTTACCTCCCCGTCGGCACCTACCTCTACAGCTTCTGCATCCAAGACGTCTATGGCGACGTCTATCGCACCGAGAGCGTGCAGTTCGAGATCGACGAGAACGGCGACATCTACTTCTAGGCCGTACGGTGCGCCAGAGAAACGGCTGCACGCCCCCCATACTGCGAAGCGGCCCGGCTTTCGCCGGGCCGCACACGATCCTCTTTTGCCAATAGGCACGTTAATCGGCTTGGGCGCCGCATCCGACGCCTCCCTTCCGCGACTTTCACGAAGTGAGGAGCGGAGGGAGGCGTCGGTGCGCCACCCGCAACAAGCGGATTAGGCCTCGAACTTGTCCATCATGTCGTTGAACTTCTCGAGCTCCTCGGGATCCATGTGGTAGCCGTGCTTGTCCTCGGGGTAGTCGCCCTCGCGGACGTCCTCGAGCCAGCCCATGTAGGCCTCGCACAGGAACGGGAGCAGCTGGGCGTAGGTCTTGGCGTGGGAGGCAGCCTTGGGCATGACGCCGAAGGTGTCCATGTCGACCATCTCGGAGCCGTCGCAGGGGGCGCCGCCGGCGATGGAGACGACGGGCACGCGCAGGGTCTCGGCGATCTTCTGGGAGACCTCCATGGGCGTGAGCTCGATGGTCATGCCGCCCATGCCGTTCTCCTGGTACTCATAGCCCCACTTGAAGATCTTGAAGGCGTCCTCGGCGGTCTTGCCGACGCGCTTGTAGCCGGTGGCGTTGGTCTGCCAGCCGGAGATGGCGCCGATGTGACCGTAGGTGGGGACGTAGTTGTCGCTCATCATCTTGAGGACGTCGTTGGTGACGCCCATGGGCAGCATGGAGTCGGCGCCGTCGAAGGTCCACTCGGAGCCCCAGCGCACGGCCTGCTCGCCGGTGGCGTAGGTGGGCGCGGGCATGTAGTAGTTGATGTGGATGATCTTGCAGTACTCGCGGAACTTGCGGATGGTGACGCCAGAGGTGAGCTTCATGAAGTCATAGTCGACGGAGGAGCGCAGGCTCATCATGTCGGGGATACGGCAGATGTCGCAGCCGACCATCTCGGCGGCCATGGCGAAGAAGGGGCCGAGCTCGGCGGGGCACATCTGAACGATCTTCTCGCCGGTGTCCTTCATCTTCTGCAGGTAGGCGAGGTTCTTGCGGGTGCGGTGGACGGTGGACATCGAGATGTCGGCATGCTCGTTATCGGCCATGTTCAATCCTTTCGGTCAAGAGGCTCTGCGGATCAGCCGCCCGAATCGCTCGGGCGGCTTTGGGAGATGTTGGCTGGCGACTAGGCATCCAGGGCGTCGAGGCGATCGATGATCTCCTGGACGGTCTCCTTGGGAAGGCCGACCTGCGGGAACTTGAGGAGGGTCTTCATCTTCATGCCCTTGACGGGGCCGAGCTCGGGGTTGGAGACGAAGCCGGGGACGTACTCGTCGATGATGGCGACGGCGCGCTCGTCCTCGAGGATCTCGGAAAGCTTGCTCTTGCTGCTGATGGCCATGGTTCTTCCCTTCTCTGATTCGTGCTATCACTCCCGCTCGCGCGGGACCTTACCCAGTTGACGAACTAGCCGTGCAGGCCGCCCTCCATGGTGTAGCTCCAGGGCTTCTCCTGGAAGGAGAGGCCGGCGCCGCCGTCGACGTCGACGACCTTGCCGTACATGAAGTCGGAGAGGCCCGTGCACATGGCCACGATCATGCGAGCCATCATGTCGGGCGAGGAGGCGACCGGGGCGTCGGAGAGGCTCATCTGGTCATGCTGCCACTCCTGACCATAGCGCTCGGTGGTCTCAAGGCAGTTGGCGATGGCGCCGGGGGTGACCATGGCACCGGGGGCGACGCAGTTGACGTTGATGCCATACTGCTTGAGCTCCTTGGCGATGCCACGGGTCATGCCAATGACGCCAGCCTTTGCCGCGTTGTAGTGGGTCATCATGGCGAGCTTGGTCATGTCCTCGCCGCGGTAGGCAACACTTGCGATGGTGACGACCTTGCCACCGTGCTTGGCGCGGACCATGGAACGGGCGCAGGCCTGGACCAGGAAATACTGGCCCTTCATATCGGTGTCGACGACGTCGTCGTAGAGCTCCTCGTCCATGTCGAGGAAGGCGCGGGCCTGCCAGGTGGCGGCCACGGGCACGCAGATGTCGACGGGACCGTAGGTTTCCTCGGCGAACTTGACGAGCGCTTCGGACTCGGCGACGTTGCGGGTGTCGTACTGGAAGTACTTGACGTCCTCGTAGCCCAGGTCGTTGAGGGCCTCGGTTGCCATCTCGCCCCACTCCTCGGAGCGCGCGCCAAAGACAACCTTGGCACCAAGCTCGGCCAGGCGCTTGATGACGAAGAGGGCGAGGCCGACGGAGCCAGACACCACGGCGACCTTGCCGGAGAGATCCATGAGGTCGGTGATGGGCTCGACATCCTCCAAGCTATCGGACGACATGTCAAACAGGGTTTCCTTGTCCATGGGAGAACTCCCTTCTGGCCGCGCACGGCCACGAGACACCTATCGTCACCACCAAAGATACGAAGGGATGAAGTAGGTAGCGATGCGTATGAATGGGTATCTTTCATACTCAAATCTAGGTATTGAGTTAGGGTATTAGCGCAGATAAAGTATTGAGTTTAGAGAGAAACGAGGCGTGCCGGCACTGTCGGCACGCCTCGTCCTTACCTTCCACGGTTCGTATGGAGCCAACTACTCCTGCGCCACCGCCCACGAGCGAATCTTGTCGTCGCGGACATCGCGCTCGAGCAGGGCCAGGTCCTCGCCAAAGAAGCGCTTGACCTCGTCGATGGTAGAGCCCTGCCGCTTGGCGATGGCCTCGCCGCGGGCAAGCAGCTCCTCGGGCGTCACCTTGACATCAAGCTTCCTCGTAAGGTCCCGCAGGACGAGCAGCTCCTTGACCTCGAACACTGCGGCCTCCATGAGCTCGTCGGCCTGCTCCTCGAGCTCCAGCTCGGGAAACGGGTGTGTCTCTCCCCCGCTCATCTGCGCATACATCATGCGGTGCTTCATGTCGGCGCGGATGCGGTAGAGCTCCTCCTCGACCTCTTCCTGGGGTACCTCGATGGGATACCCCAGCACGTAGCGGCGCCACAGCCCCTCATCTGTCATAGCGCGCCCCCTTGCCCAGCGACTCTGCCACCGTAAGGCCATGCGCCTTGTCGTTCGTTACGTTTGCCTCGGTGAGAAGGACCGTGCCAGCCACGGAAAGCGCTGCCTCAAGCGCACTTCTGGTCACGCGCAGGGGGTCTGCGATGCCCTCCTCGAGCATGTTCACGTAGCGGTCGTGCGCGGCATCGTAGCCCGTGCCGTCAGCCATCTCGGCCACACGTGCCAGAACCGCCGCGCCACCCTTTCCGGCGTTCTCGGCAATCTGGCGCATCGGCGCAGCACAGGCATCGGCCACGATCCTGGCCCCCAGGGCCTCGTCGCCGGAAAGCCCCTCGGCGCAGTCGCGAGCCGCCCCTGCCGCGTCGAACAGCGCCACGCCGCCGCCGGCGACCATGCCCTCCTCGAAGGCCGCTCGAGCCGCATGCACGGCGTCGTCCACGCGCATCTTGCGCTCGCGCTGCTCGGCATCGGTGACGCCGCCCACCTTGATGGTGGCGACGCCGCTCACGAACTTGGCCAGGCGCTCGGCATGGCGCTTGCGGTTGAAATCGTATTCGGTATTCTCGGCATAGTAGCGGAGCTGGTCGACACGGGCCTTGATGACATCCGGGTCACCCTTGCCACCCATGATGGTCGTCCGCCGACCGTCGACATGCACACACTCTGCCTCGCCCAGCATGTCGCGCGTGACGTCACGCAGGGAAAGGCCCGCCTCGTCGGTGATGTACAGGCCGCCCGTCTGGACTGCGAGGTCGTCCATGCGCCAGCGGCGACCCTCGCCGTACTCAGGAGCGAGTACGCAAGCCACGTTCATGTCTCCGTGACGCTTGTTCTCGAGCACCAGCGTGAGTGCCTCGCCTTCGATGCCATCGCAGATGACCAGGGCGTCACGGCCATCCTCTGCCGCGCAGATGAGGGCGGGGATGAGGTCCTGCTGGCTGGAGAGCTTCTTGTCGGTAAGCAGGATATAGGGGTCCTCGAGGTCTGCGATCATGCCGGTCGAGTCGGTCGCCATGTAGGGAGAGATGAGCCCACGGTCAAAGACCGCGCCCTCCGTCACGTCGAGGGTGGTGTCCATGCGGCGGGAGTCATCGACGTTCACCACGCCCTCGAGCCCCACCCTGAAGAGGGCCTCGCCCACCAGCTCGCCAAGGGTCTCGTCCTGGCAGGAGATGGTGGCGATGCGCGCCAGGTCCTCCTGGGTGTCCACGGACACGGCCGCCTCGCGCAGCGCCGCCAGCATGGCGTCGCCCGCCTTGACGGCGCCGCGGCGCAGGGCGAGCGGGTCCGCCCCGGCGGCGACCTGCCGGTAGGCCTCGCGCAGGATGGCCTGGACCAGCACGATGGCCGTGGTGGTGCCGTCGCCCGCCACCTCGTTGGCCTTGATGGCAGCCTCCTTCACCAGCTGGGCCCCCATGTTCTGCACGGGGTCGTCGAGCACGATCGAGCGGGCGATGGTGACGCCGTCGTTGGTGACGAGCACGGGGGCGTCCGGCGCGGCCTTGTCGGAGTAGTCGGAGTCCCTGATCGCCGCCTTGTTGGCCATGCTGACGTTGCGTCCCGCAGGCCCCAGGGTGACGCGCACGGCATCGGCGAGCCGGTCGACCCCCTCGAGGAGCCGTCCGCGTGCCTCTTGTCCCAGAATCACTGCCATTCCAAGCTTCCTTCCCACTAGCACCACAAAGGGCAACGTGTCCTTAATTACCCAAAAGGCGAACGAGCAGCTCCTGTCGGCTGCCCACGCCATACTTCTTGTAGATGTGTGCGATGTGCTTGTTGGTGGTGCCTATGGAGATGTGCAGCTTGCGCGAGATGTTTGCGGGTGTCACACCCTGGCAGATGAGGTCGGTCACCTCGCGCTCGCGTGGCGTGAGCTCGTCCGAGCTCGCGTTGCCCTCCCAGATGCGCACCTGCCCCGCGGGGCGGACGAAGAGGTTCTTATAGAAGTTGTTGAGGTGGGCCACCATCGTGCGGACGATCCGGATGTCCCGGTCGGTGAACGACCGCTCGTCCATGACGCGGTCGAGCGAGAACACGCTGGCCGGCGACCCCTCGAGGTCGAAGAGCACGAAGGAGAGCGACTGCCGCAGGCCACGCGCGCGGATGTAGCCGTCCATGAAGTCGTCGTGGATCCAGCTGAAGTCGTCCCACCTGATGAGGCGCACGTACGTCTCGTCAAAGCTCTCGGAGACGTCCTGGCGCAGGTCAAACTCGTGCGTCGCCGAACGCGAGAAGTACTCGAGGTACATGTTGCTCCAGCGTCGGGGAATGTTCGAGAAGTACTTGCGCACGATGCGGCGGTTGCCGTCGAGCATGAGGAACACGCCCTCGTCAAACTCGACGAGCGAGTGCATCTCCTCGAGCGCCGTCACGCAGAAGCGGTAGGGCTCGTGAATGCCACCGACCTTGAGCAGGAACTCGTTGCCCCTCTCCCAGGGGAAGGACTCCTTGGACCCCATGCCGCCCTCCCAGGACGAAACGCACGCCAATACCGTCCAGTCCCGATTATTCACCAGATGGGCAAGATTGGGATACTCAATTCTGACCATATCTGCCATGAGAAGCCCTCGTCCCAGTGTGATAGTCTCATCGTTGAGCTCGAAGGGACGGAGAGGTCGATGCGCAAGGGTCTCGCACTGGTCATGCTGGTCTTGGCGCTTCTTCTTGGCGCATGCGCGACCATGCCCTCGTCAACGACGGATCCCGACACGCAGCCCGCGCCCGAACCCTCCCCTGCCCCCGAGGTGGTCCTCACCGACGAGGAGGCCCCGCCCGAGCCCCAGCCCGTGACCATCGACCTCGTCATGGTCGGCGACATCCTGCTGCACGACCACATCAACGAGTGCGCCCGCACCGGCGACGGCTACGACTACTCGTTCCTCTTCACCCACGTGGCAGACGAGATTGCCTCGGCCGACCTGGCCATCGTCAACCAGGAGACGCCCCTGGGCGGCGCAGAGCGCGGCTACTACACGCAGAACATCCCCATGGGCGAGGTCGCGGAGGACGCCACCGAGGAGGAGAAGCGGGCCGTGCCCAAGATGCCGGTCTTCAACAGCCCCGACCAGATCGCCGACGCCGAGGTCGCCGTGGGCTTCGACGTCGTGCTCAAGGCGCACAACCACACCTTCGACGCGGGATACGGCGGCCTCGCCCACGAGCTCGCCTACTGGACCGAGCACTACCCGCAGATCGCCGTCATCGGCGTGGCCGACCCCTCGGGCGAGTCCGGCACCACCAACTACGTCGAGAACGTCTACGTGTACGAGAAGGAGGGCTTCCGCGTCGCCGTCCTCAACTACTCGAGCGGCACCAACCTCTATGGGGGCGACATGGACGGCGCCGTGCTCTCCTACCTGAGCGAGGAGAAGATCCTGGCCGACGTCGCCAAGGCACGCGAGGCGGGGGCAGACATGATCGTGGCATGCCCCCACTGGGGCGTCGAGTACCAGGACATGTACAGCGACACGCAGGCCTATTACGCCCAGTTCATGGCAGATGCCGGCGTCGACGTGATCTTTGGCACGCATCCCCATGTGATCGAGCCCGTCCGCGTGCTCACCGGAAGCGGGGGCAACACCTGCGTGTGCTTCTACTCCAACGGCAACTTCATAACGGCAAACCAGACGGCAAAGAACATGATCACAGGCCTCTCCTGCGCGACGCTGCAGAAGGCACCCGACGGCACGTGCTCGATCGTATCTGCCAGCTTCCTGCCAGCCGTCGTCCACGGCGCAAACGACCGCGAGATGACCACCTACCTGCTGCGCGACTGGAACGACGACCTCTGCCGCAGCGGTTGGAACGGCCAGCTCACCCGCGAGTGGGTCTGCGGCCACTGCGAGGCCGTGCTTGGCGAGGGCTTCGATGCCGAGAAGGGCGTCTATACGGTGCCGCTGACATCATAAAGTAGCTCTGAACCACTCCATTGAACTAAAGTTGCGAGTTGCGGGGAAACATGTTCGCATCCCCGCATGGTACTCCCATAAAACCGCAGGAAAAGCCTTTTCGGGGCCCATCCTCTGCGGGCGATTCTTCGCAAATCCGCCTCATGATTCCCGCAACTCGCAACTTTAGTACAGTAAAGTGCTTTTCGGCCATATAGAGGGCCAGGGCGGCGCTATTCCCCCTCCGTCTCGCGCGCCTCCATCCAGCGGTCAAGCTGGACCTTGAGGAAGGCCGCGGCGGGCACCGCCACGAGCATGCCCGCGATGCCACCGATGGCGCCTCCTGCGATGAGGGCCGCCACCACGAGCAACGGGTGCACGTCGACGTTGTCGGAGAGCAAGCGCGGGTTGATGATGTTGCCGTCGACGAACCCTATCACGGCGATTGCGACGAGGCCCAAGACCATCTTCTGCCACTCCCCCTGTGCGAGGCACACGAGGATCACCGAGATGATGCCCGTCGGCGTGCCCACGTAGGGAATGAGATTGCCGATGCCCATGAGCATCCCCACGACCGCGCCATAGGGAATGCCCAGAAGCGAGAAGAGGACGGCGCCCATGGCACCCACGAGGAACGCGTCGACAAACTGCCCGCGGATGTAGCCGGAAAAGACGCGGTCGGCGTCGGAGAGGATGCGTTCGGCCTGAGCGTCGAGTTTGTCGCCCACCAGCGCATGGACAAGGCGCTCGCCATAGGCGGTCACGCTCTTGCCGTCGAGCAGGAAGTAGATGGCGAAGATCACGGCAAAGACCGCGGTGCTGAAGAAGTCCTTGACGCCTGACACGATGTCGCTCGCAGCCTGCCCAATGCCCTCCGTCGAGAAGCCCAGGCTTGCCGCGGCGTCCTGGACCACCTTCATGAACTCGTCGAAGTCGCCCTGGGTGTCCTCGATCAGGGCCGTGATGCCGTCGACGCTCACCCCCGAGAGGCTCTTCGTGACCATGACCACGAGCACCGTGAGAATGGCGACAATGGCCACGAGAACGAGGGCGACCGCCAGCGCGACAGAGACCGCCCACGCCCGCGACGCGTCCCTCTGGCCAAACTCGGTCCGCTCGACCCAGCCACAGATCTTGCGCACCACCGGCTGCAACAGGTAGCTGAGCAGCCCTCCATAGACCATGGGCACGAGAACGGCGGCGATGAGCCCCCAGAGCTTCGCAAAGAAGCCACCCGAATACGAGAGCACCATGCAGGCACCAAAGGCAAGGGCGATGGTGGCTATGACATATGCGGCAATCCTGAGGTAGCCTTTGTCGAGCTTGTCGGTGATGCGGGCCATCTGCTCCCCTTCCGTCAGACGCAACGCTCCTAACTATACCCGAGCGCCCGCGCCACGACTCCGTCTCCCCTGCTGTGATAAAGTTAGTTTTAGCTAACACATAGAGGAGACAACCGTGACCAAGCTGCACATCGAGCGAAACACCGTCCAAGAGACCCTCGTCATCCCCCTCTACGGGCGCAAGCTCGCCAACGAGATGTACCCCGGACTCATCGGAGACACCAAGGCGGCCGAGCTCATGGACGCCATCGACTACGACTTCGCCTCCGTCAAACGCCTGCCGCGCTTTGGCGTGCTCGAGGGGGCCATGCGCAGTTTTGACCTCGTGACCGAGATCAAGACCTACCTCGCGGCACATCCTCGTGCGGCCGTGGTCAACATGGGCTGCGGTCTGGACACCCTGTTCACCCAGGCCGACAACGGACTGGCCCGCGGCTTCAACCTAGACATGCCCGACGTCATCGCCGTGCGCGAGCAGCTGCTGCCCTCGAGCGAGCGCGAGCACAACGTGGCCTGCGACCTCAACGACACCAGCTGGTTTGACGAGATTGGCTTCGACCCCGTCGAAGGCGCCATCTTCGTTGCTGCGGGCGTCTTCTACTACTTCACCAACGAGCAGGTCGCGGCACTCGTCTCCGCCATGGCGGAGGCCTTTCCGGGTGGGCGCCTGGCCTTTGACGCCACACGTAGGCTCGGCCTCAAGATGATGCTCGCAACCTATGTGAAGGACGCCGGCATCACCGACGTGGGCGCCTTCTTTCATGTGGAGGATCCCCAGGCCATCCGCAATTGGAGCCCCGCCATCGCCCGCGTGGAGCCACGCGGCTACATGACGGGATACCATCCCTGGAACAGGGAATGGGGCGCCTTCAACCACTTCCTGGCACGCCTTGGCGACGGCACCGGCCTCACCCGCATGGTCGGCATCGACTTCGCAGGGTAGGACTCTCCGTTCCAAACCCGATCCTGGCAGATTGTTTTCGGTCCCAGGCCCAGCCGTAATGATGGATTATCGGACCCAGGTTGCCAATTCGCAGCGTCCCGCCGGAAACCAACTGGGCAAACGCGCCGCAATCTGATAGATGCATCTAACCAGGGACCGAAAACCAACGGGGCCGCATCGACCAGGGACCGATAACCAGCTTGAGGCGACGAGGAGTATGACGACAGCACAGGGGTAGACTGTCCCCTTGAAGAGAGGGGCATCGCATGCTGGTAAGTCAGGTCTTCGTTTGGTTCGTCGCGTACAGCGTCCTGGGCTGGATGTGGGAGAGC